>JAJYDH010000213.1 GCA_021777685.1 Planctomycetota bacterium
CGCGTAGGGTGGTGTCGAGCCTCGGCGAGCCCCACCAGTAATTGGTGGGGCTCGCCGAGGCTCGACACCACCCTACGCAGAACTCCCAAATTGACATTGGGTTCGTTTTTTCGGGCGAACCCTGCACCATGCCCGACCGCAGCCCCTGTCGGGGGTGACTTGAGGCGGGGAACCGTGCCGGGATACAATCGGAGGGCTGGAGTTTGGCAGGTGATCCCCGAAGGAGGTGATTCTTGAGCGCTTGGACCGATCCGGACATTGTCGACCGGCGCGAGCGATTGCTCGAGATCCTCCGGGGGTATGGGCGGCTGGCCGTCGCGTACTCGGGGGGAGTGGACAGCGCGGTCGTGGCCAAGGCGGCGAGGGTCGCCCTGGGCGACTCGGCGATCGCCGTGACGGCCGTCTCCGACAGCCTCGCGGCGGGCGAGCTGGAGGAGGCCACGGAGCTGGCCCGGAAGATCGGGATCGAGCACCGGGTCATCCGGACCGAGGAGTTCGCCGACCCGAATTACCTCCGGAACAACTCCGACCGCTGCTACTTCTGCAAGAGCGAGCTTTATGGCCGGCTCGAAGGGATGCAGAAGGCGCTGGGTGTCGAGGTGATCGCCTCGGGGGCGAACATGGACGACCAGGGGGACCACCGCCCGGGGATGAAGGCGGCGTCCGAGCACGGCGTCCGGCACCCGCTCCAGGAGGCGGGCCTGACCAAGGCCCACGTCCGCGAGCTGGCGAAGGGATGGGACCTGCCCACCTGGGACAAGCCGGCGACCCCCTGCCTGTCGAGCCGGATCGCCTACGGCGAGGAGGTCACGCCCGAGCGCGTCCGGATGATCGACGCGGCCGAGGGGTGGCTCCGCCGCCGGGGGCTCAAGCTCCTCCGGGTCCGCTACCACAAGGGGGACCTCGCCCGGATCGAGGTGCCCGTCGAGGAGTTGCCGAGGCTGGCCGACCCCGAGGTCCGCAAGGAGTTAATCCCCGCCTTCCGCGAGCTGGGGTTCAAGTTCGTCACGCTCGACCTCGAAGGGTTCCGCTCCGGGAGCCTGAACACGCTGATCCCGCTGGACGGCCTGCTCAAGCCCGCGCCGGTCGCGTCCCGCTGACCCTGCTCCCACCCTCTCTTCTCAAGACCAGCCTCCAAGGCTCGGGGACGGCTTCCGATGGCTCGGGCGACGTGTCGATGCGGCCAACCCCTGGTGGTGCCGCCCGAGGGGGTGGAGCACGTCGTCTGCCCGAGGTGCGCCGCCAGGGTCCGGATCATCCGGAAGCGGCCCGAGGGCGATCCCGGCGGCTCGGGCGCCTCGACGGGCGACGGCTTCATCCGGTTCTCCTGCCCCTGCGGCCGTCGCCTGAAGGTCAGCGCCGCCGACCGACCGACGCACGGCAAGTGCCCCGACTGCGGCAAGATCGTCCCGGTGCCCGCCGGCGCCGGGTCGTCCTCGACGGGGGCCGAGTCGCCGACCGAGGAGATGGCCGCGGCCGACCGGGCCACGCTCGACGCCTGGACGAAGTCGCACCTCGGCCGGGGCAATGGCAAGGTCGTCAACCCGGCGAGCACGGCCGAGATGCCCCTCGGCTCCCCCGCCCGGAACGGCGAGGCCGGCTTCCGCGTCTGCCCTCGCTGCGGCAAGCCCATCCACATGAACGCCGACACCTGCCGCGCGTGTGGAATCCCCGTGCCGAAACGCTGATGAGCGGTCAGCTTTCAGCCTTCAGCGGTCAGCCGGAGCAGAAGTGTGATAAACGGGCGCCGGATTCACGATAGTATTGCTGACCGCTGAATGCTCGTCCCGCCGCTACCGGGCGAGCCCTTCGAACCGCCCGCTGGCCTCCTCCCAGGCGGCGGTCTCCCTGGGTTCGAATGTGTCGACGGGGAACGAGGCGGCGACGATGGCCCGGGCTTCGGCCAGGGAACCGACCCGGCGACGGGCCATGGCCTGGAGCAGGACGTTGCCGGCGGCGGTGGCCTCGACGGGCCCGGCGTGGACGGGGATGCCGCAGGCGTCGGCCGTGAACTGGCAGAGCAGCGCGTTCCGCGAGCCCCCGCCGACGACGTGGACCGCCTTGATCGTCGTGCCGAGGATCTGCTCCAGCCGGCGGATCGTCCAGCGATACTTCAGGGCCAGGCTCTCCAGGGCGCAGCGGACAAAAGCCCCCTCGTCGGCCGGGATGGGCTGGCCGGTCTTCGAGGCGTAGGCGGCCAGCCGGGCGGGCATGTCGCCGGGGGCGAGGAACGTCGGGTCGTCGGGCTCGACCAGCGTGGCGAAGGGACGGGCGGCGCGGGCTTTCGCGATCAATTCATCATACGAGTATTCGCGGCCGGCACGGGCCCAGGTCCGGCGGCACTCCTGGACCAGCCAGAGGCCCATGATGTTCTTGAGCAGCCGGGTCGTGCCGGCCACGCCGCCTTCATTGGTGAAGTTATACCGGAGCGTCGATTCATTGATGACGGGCCGGGGGACCTCGACGCCCAGGAGGGACCACGTCCCGGAGCTGATGTAGCACCAGTCCGGCGGGTTCGAGCCGGTCCCCTTCGTCGGCACGGCGGCCACGGCGCTGGCGGTGTCGTGGGTGCCGGGGACGAGGACGGTCAGGGGGGCGGAGATCCCCAATTCGTCGGCGACCGACCTGCGGAGCGGCCCCAGCTCGGTGCCCGGGTCGATCAGCTCGGGCAAGATCGACCGGGGCAGGCCGAACCCGTTGCAAAGCTCGTCGGACCAGGCGCCGTCCCTGGGATTGAGGAGCTGGGTGGTCGAGGCGTCGGTCCGCTCGCCGGCGCGTCGGCCGGTCAGGAGCCAGCCGAAGAGGTCGGGGATCATCAGCAGGGTCTCGGCCACCTCCAGCAGCGGCGAGCCCTGGACCTTCATCGCCAGGAGCTGATAGGCCGTGTTGATCGGCATGAACTGGAGGCCGGTGATCTCGTAGATCCGCTCGCGGGGGACCATGCCGAAGGCGGACTCCATGACCCCGTCGGTCCGGGGGTCGCGGTAGTGGACCGGGTTGCCGAGCAGGGTGTCATTCCGCCCGACCAGGCCGAAGTCGACGCCCCAGGTGTCGACGCCCACGCCGTCGAGCCCCGGGCGGCCGACGGTCGCCTTGCGGAGGGCGGTCTTCATCTCGTCGAACAGCCGGGGGACATCCCAGTGGATCGTGTCGAGCATCCGGACCGGCCCGTTGGGGAAGCGGTGGACCTCCTCCAAGGTCAGCCGGTCGCCGTCGAATCGGCCGAGCAGGCCCCGGCCGCTCTCGGCCCCCAGGTCCAGGGCCAGGTAGTCCGTCGTCTTGCTGCCCATCGCTCGCGAGACCTCGAGATCGCCGGGAAGGAGAGCGGGCAGATCTGCCCGGGAAGGCCCCATCCTAAAGCCGAAGCGGTCGGGGCGGAAGGGGCTCGGGCAAGAGAGTCACCCCTCTCCCCGGAGCCTGCGGAGTTCGGCCTCTAGCTCGCGAATCCGGGCATCGGCGGCATCGGCACGGGCTTCGGCCTCGGCCGAGCGGGCCTCGGCCTCGATCCGGGCCTGCACCTGCTCGCCGTAGCCGCCGATCGGCCGGCCGGTCTCGCCGTCGAATGCAGACGACCCGGCCGTCCTCGATCGCCAGCCAGAGCCCCAGCGGCTCCAGCCAGAGCCGCTCCCGATCGTCGAGGGGCAGGGGGTCGTAGCCCTCGGCGGTATGGCGAAAGCCGTGGAGCTTGACCCGGCGCCCCTTCGGGCCCGGCCGGGCGTCGACGATGACGTAGAGGGGCACGCCCGCCCGGCGGTAGAAGTCCTTCTTGATCCCGAAGTCGTTCTTGCGGGTGTCGGGCGAGGTGACCTCGATCACCAGCACGGGGGCCGCGGCATCCTCGGCCAGGTAGAGCGTCCCCCGGTCGAAGTCGCGCGGGACGCCGAGGAAGACCGAGATGTCCGGGCCGAGCGGCCTCACGCCAGGGATGTTGTAGTCGACCCGGCAGTCGGCCAGGACGACGGCCTCGGGGGCGTCGGCCAGCCTCGTCTTGAAGACTCCCTTGAGATAAAAGCAATCGTTGACGTGGGACGGGAACTGCGCGGTCTGGTCCCCCTCCTCCGGGAACAGGAGGTCTTCCAGGGTCAGGGGGACCGTCTCGACTTCGACCCTCCCGTCGGCCTGCTTGCGGGGGACATACCGCCAGCCGTAGCGGAACGGGTCTGCCGGCGAGCCGGGGACGGGCTCGCCGCGGGGGCCTTCGATCGTGCTCATGGCGGGGCCTCGATCGGGTCGATTTCACTCAGGCGACGGGCGACCGGACCGCCCGTCGCCAGTCGTCCAGCATATCCGCCAGGGTCGATTCGATCGAGAACCGGGGCTCCCAGCCGGTCGCGAGCCGGAGCTTCGAGGCGTCGGCGACCAGCAAGGGCTGGTCCACCGGCCGGACCCTCGCCGGGTCGACGAAGACATCGATCGGCACGCCGGCCAGCCCCCGGAGCGTCTCCAGGGCGTCGGCGAGCCTGGTCCCTCGGCCCGAGCCGAGGTTATAGACCTCGCCCGAGACCCCCTCGGCGGTCGCCAGCAGGCGGTAGGCCCGGACGACGTCGCGGACGTCGGTGAAGTCGCGGACGACGTCGAGGTTGCCGACCTCCACCCGGGGCCTGATCCCGGCCTCGACCTCGGCGACCTGCCGGGCCAGCGCCCCCAGGACGTAGGTAGACGACTGCCGAGGGCCGGCGTGGTTGAACGGTCGGGCCATCACCGCGTCGGTCCCGTGGGCCAGGTAGTGCTGGATGCCCAGCAGGTCGGCCGCCCCCTTGCTCGCCGAGTACGGGTTGTTCGGCCGGAGCGGGCACGACTCGGACACCGGCATGTGCTCCGGCGCGGGGTTCCCGTAGCAGACCCCCGATCCGACCAGGACCACCCGGGGCCTCAAGCCCGACGCCTTGACCGCCTCCAGCAAGGTCAAGGTGCCGCCCAGGTTGAGGGCCCAGGTCCCTTTCGGGTCGGCCACGCTCGCCTGCGGGTTGGCCTGCGCGGCGAGGTGATAGACCGCCTCGGGCCGCTTCCGGGCGATCAGGTCGGTCATCTCGTCCTGGGCCACGGCGGCCAGGTCGCACCGCTCGATCCGGACCTGGGGGGCCAGGTGGGCGAGGCTTTCGGGCCACCGGCCCGCGTTAGACAGCCCGACCACCAGGTCGCCCGAGGCCAGCAGGTGCTCGGCCAGGTGGCCGCCCACGAACCCCGTGATGCCCGTCACCAACGCACGCATCGGCGGTTGCCTCGGGTTCGAGAGACGCCGCCCCGGACCCCTCCCGGGCGCCGGCGAATCGATACCCTAGCGAAAACGCAGGGTGGTGTCGAGCGGAGCGAGGCCCACCGGGGACCATCGGCATGGTGGGCCTCGCTCCGCTCGGCACCACCCTACACTTTTGGAAAATCGGGAAGATCGGCAAGATTTCGAGATTGAATCCGCCCCGCCGCGTAGTCTTGGGGTTAGGAAGCGGAGGGCATCGGCGATGACGAGCGGTCGATATGGTCTGGTCCTGCGCGAGGTCGGCCGGCTCCTGAAGGGCGGGACGGTCGCGGCGATGGGGGAAGGGCAGCTCCTGGAGCGGTTCGCCGCCGACCGGGACCCTGCGGCGTTCGAGGCCCTGGTGACCCGCCACGGGCCGATGGTCCTGAGGACCTGCCGGCGGATGCTCTCCGACCCCCACGACGTCGACGACGCCTTCCAGGCGACGTTCCTGGTCTTGGCCCGCCGCGCCGGCTCGATCCGCGACGCCGACCGCCTCGGCCCCTGGCTCCACGGCGTCGCCCGGCGGGTGGCCGGCCGGTCGAGGGCCCTGTCCGCCCGCCGGAGGTCGCGAGAGCGGCCGGGCGCCGAGGACCGGGCCGTCGAGCCCGAGAATGCCCTCGAAGCGACCGAACACCGCGAGTTGCTCGACGAGGAACTCGCCCGCCTCCCGGAGAAATACCGGGCCCCGCTGGTGCTCTGCTACCTGGAGGGCCTGACCCACGACGAGGCCGCCGAAGCCCTCCGCTGGCCGGTCGGCACGGTCCGGAGCCGCCTGGCCGGCGGCCGGGACCGGCTCCGAGCCCGCCTGACCCGCCGGGGTCTATCCCCCTCGGCCGCCGTCCCGGCCCTGGCGCCGGCCTCGGCGATCCCCGAAGCGTTGCTGTCCGCCACGATCCGGGTCGCGACGTCCGCCGGGTCGGCCCCGGCCCGCGTCGCGATCCTGGCGAAAGGAGCGTTGGTCGCCATGATGTGGAGCAAGGCGAAGACGATCGCGGCGGTCGGCCTGATGGCCGGGCTCGCCGTCGGCGGGGCGAGCGTCGCCGCACAGAAGGCCGGCGACGGGCAGGACGTCGCCCCGGAGCAACCCCCGACGGCCCGGGAGCTCACGGAACGGGTCGGCGGCCTCCGGAGGGATCTCGACGCCGCCAACCTTCGGATCGGGAAGCTCGAAAAGCTGGTGGCCGAGCAGAGGGACATGATCCGAGCCCAGCAAGATCGCCCGGCATTCCCGGAGAAGCCCGCCGAACCCGGGACCTCGGCCGTCGATCGCCCCGGGATGAAGCCCAATCCAGGAGGTGCGGTCGCGTCGAGGCCCGAGGTCGTCCTGGGCGGCATCGGAGGCGGCTCCAGCCCGGAGGCCCCGCCCGGGGCGGCCGAACCGCGGCCACCGGTGCCTCGGCAAGCGATGGTGATGACACTGCCGGGCAACCCAGACGTCTTCGCGGTGATCTCCGGCGAGCGGGACCGGATCACGATGATCGACCCCATAACTCAGGACCGGCGGACGTTCCGGCTCGGCGGCCCGGCGACCTCGATCTTCCCCCTCGGCGGAGCGCTGGTCGGCCTGAACATCCAGGGGCCGGCGGTCAAGCGGGTCGCCGTCTATGACCGCCGAAACAAGCGGTGGTACGAGCACGACCTCAAGGAGTCCGCCACTCAGGTCGTGATCTCGTCCGGCCAATCGATGGTGGCGAGCGGCAACGAGGCTTACGCCCTCCTGATCCTGGCGCCGGAGGTCAGCCAGCTCGCCGTCTTCGACCTGGGGGAGAAGAAATGGGTCACGCAGGACCTCCGGGAGCCGGCAAGGGGGGGCGTCAGCGCGAGGGTCTCGCCCTCCACGGCCAGCTACCTCGTCGGCCGCTTCGTGTACACCTACAGCGCCCTGGCCAAAAAGTGGACCATCCTGGAATTGAAGGCGGCGGCCTCGGCCACCCCGCGACCCGAAGGGGGGCCTCCCGGCCTGCCGGGTGTGGATGTCGCCGGGAAGATGGTCCTCCCCGAAGGCGACATCATCCACATCTACGACGCCAGGACCGGCGACTGGACACACATCGACACGAAGGACGAGAAGTGAGCGGCGACCGCCTCAAGGTTCGTAGGCCGGCCCCTGGAGTTCGGCCCGGATCTCGACGAAGCGGTCGCGGACGAAAGGATTCAGTTTGCTGGCGAAGTCCGCGGACAATTCGACGGCCTTGATCAATTCGATGACATCGGTGATGTCCTTCTGCCGGTGAATCCCGCCGGTCATGCCCGAGGCGAGCTTCAACTCGACCAGGGTTTCCAGCGGGATGAAAGTAATCCCGTCGAGGTCGACGCCGACCTCGGCGGGGTCGGGAAAGGCGACGGGCTTGGGCTTGCCGTCGCCGGGATAGGCGCCGGTCACGAGGAACTCGATCCGGACGCCGGTCTCGGCGTCCCGCAATTGCTTGCTGCCGGCGAACGGGGGAACGTAGCCCAGGCCTTCCAGGCGGTCGTGGATCTCCTTGAGCCCTTCGGGCGTGACGAGGAGGTCGACATCGTCGGTGAAGCGACGGTAGCCGTGCTTGTACAACGCCAGGCCGCCCACCACGGCGTAAGGGATGCCCAGGTCGCCGAGCCGCCTGGCGATCTTGCGGAGCGTGTCCTGGACCGCGCTCCTGTCCTCGAAGTAACGGCTACCCTCGCTCAAGGCCCGCCCCCAATCTGCATCCAGGCGTTTCTCATAAGGGACGACTTGGACCGCCGTCGGCTCGGTCGGCATGGGCAGTCTCCGGGTTGAGAGTGACCTGGACTCAAGGCGCGACCGCCTCGAACACTCGACCGACCGACCGGAGGTAATTGACGTCCCCCTGCTCGGCGCGGCGGGCGATCTCGTCGAGCTTGCGGACGGATTCCGGCTCCAGGCATGGTTCGCTCGGATCATCATCCGGATAGATGACCTCGACGTCTACCTCGACGGCGAACCGACCGCGCTGCACCCATCGCTTTCGCTTCTCGCGCCGCTCGTTCATGGTCGTTCAACTCCGATCGTAGACGGTGACCAGTTTCGCCCGGCAACTCTGGGGCAGCCAGGCCCAGATTGCTTCGACCTCGGTGCCATCGACCAGGATCTGGCTCACCACCACGGAGGGATTCGGCTGGCTGGCGGGACGCTCCCGGATCAATTGAGCGTCTTCGAACTCCGCGACGAGTTGCCAGGCGCTCACGCCTCGCTCCTCGCAACGCTCGTCGGCATGCAAGGATACCAGGAACTGACCGTCCTGGATCGCCGCCCGAATCTGCTCGAACAACTTGCCCATCGAATCGACCTCACTCCGCGTCGGGCTCGCCGTCGAGGTCCTGGTCGTCGATGTGGTCGCTGGCCTCGGCCTCTCCGACCCCGTCGTCGAGGATGTGGGGCGGGGGGGGCGTGGCCTGGCCGTCGACGGGGCCTTCGAGGGCCATCGTCTCCTCGTTGCCCTGCAGCTCGGTCTCGGGGAGCTTGGCCAGCGAGCTGACCGATTGCCCCTCCTCGACGCGGATCAGGCGGACGCCCTGGGTGTTCCGGCCGATCGGCCGCATGTCGGCGACGGCCGTGCGGATCAGGATGCCGCCGCTGGTCGTCAGCATCACCTCGTCGGCGTCCGTCACCTTGGCGATCGCCACCACCGGGCCGTTGCGGTCCGTGACCTTGATGTCGATCAGCCCCTTGCCGCCCCGGTTCTGCGAGCGGTACTCGGTCAACTGCGTCCGCTTGCCGAAGCCGTTGGCGCAGACGGTCAGCAGGCTGGCCGGGTCGTCGACGCCGTTGGCCACGACCATCCCGACGACCTCGTCCCCCTCCTCCAGGTCGATCCCCCGGACGCCGAAGGCGGGACGGCCCATCGAACGGACCTTGGCCTCGTCGAACCGGATCGACATCCCTTCCCTGGTCGAGAGGATCACGTGGTCATTCGCCTTCGTCCGGGCCACGCCGATCAGTTCGTCCCCCTCTTCCAGGCCCAGGGCGATGATCCCCCGGCCCAGCGGGCGGCGGAACGCCGGCAGGTCGGTCTTCTTGACCGTCCCCCGCCTCGTGACCATCACCAGGCATTCGTCCTCGTTGAACTTCCGGACGGGGACCAGCCCGGTGATCTTCTCCCCCTCGGCCAGTTGGAGGAGGTTGACGATCGCCCGGCCGCCGGAGGTCCGGGTCTGCTCGGGGATGTCGTAGACCTTCAGCCAGTAGACCTTGCCGTGGTCGGTGAAGAAGAGGATGAAGTCGTGGGTCAGGGCGACGAACATGTGTTCGAGGAAGTCGTCCCCCTTGGTGTTCGTCGCCGAGATCCCCCGCCCTCCCCGGTTCTGGGCCCGGTAGGTGCTGGGCGGGAGCCGCTTGATGTAGCCGTCGTGGGTGACGGTCACCACCATGTACTCCTCGCGGATCAGGGCCTCCTTGTCGTAGTCGCCCAGCTCCTCGGGGTCGATCATGGACCGCCGGGGATTGGCGTACTTCTGCTTCATCTCGCGGAGGTCGGCGCGGATCAGGTCGAGGATCAGCCGCTCGTCGGCCAGGATGCGCTCGTAGTTGTCGATCGCCTCGCGGAGGCCGGTGTACTCGGCCACGAGCTTGTCGGCCTCCAGGCCGGTGAGCTGCTGGAGCCTCATGGCCAGGATCGCCTCGGCCTGCATCCGGGTCAGCCCGGCCGTGGCCTTGGCGTCGGGATTGTTCAGGGCCCGGCGGAGGACCTCGGCGGAGACCTCCATCCCCATCAGGCGGGCGCGGGCCTCGGTCGGGTTGGCGGACGACCGGATCACGCGGATGATCTCGTCGATGTACGCCAGGGCGATCA
>JAJYDH010000214.1 GCA_021777685.1 Planctomycetota bacterium
GGGTGGGTCGAGCCTCGGGCGAGCCCCACCATCCGAATGCGTGGTGGGGCTCGCTCGAGGCTCGACCCACCCTACGAGGACACCGATCATGCTCGCGCCCGACCCCTTGCTGAACATCACGCGACGGCATCTGTTCGGGCGTTGCGGGCTGGGGCTCGGCTCGATGGCGCTGGCGTCGTTGATCGGCGAGGGCCGGGCTCACGCCGCCGATTCGAACCCGCTGGCCGCCCGGCCCGGCCACTTCCCGGCGAGGGCGAAGAGCGTCATCTACCTGTTCATGGCCGGCGGGCCGAGCCAGTTCGAGCTGTTCGAGCGGAAGCCGAAGCTCCAGGAATATCACGGCAAGCCGATCCCGGAATCGTTCGTGGCCGGCAAGCGGTTCGCCTTCATGAACACGTTCTCGAAGGAGCGGCCGAAGCTCCTGGCGTCGAGCCGGAAGTTCGCCCGGCACGGCGAGAGCGGTTTCGCCGTCTCGGAATGCCTGCCGCACACGGCGGGCGTGGTCGACGACCTGGCGTTCCTCCGCGCGGTCGTGACCGAGCCGATCAACCACGCCCCGGCCAAGCTGTTCGCCAACACCGGCTCGCAGCAGTTCGGCCGGCCGAGCATGGGGTCGTGGGTGACTTACGGGATCGGTTCCGAGGCGGACGATCTGCCCGGCTTCGTCGTCCTCCAGTCGGGCCCGAGGGGCCCGCGAGGCGGGGCGGTGAACTGGGGGAACGGGATGCTGCCCAGCTCGTATCAGGGGGTCCCGCTCCGCAACGGGGCCGAGCCGATCCTCGACCTCGCCAGCCCGCCGGGGATCGACGGGCCTCGCCAGCGCCGGGCGCTCGACGCGATCCGCGACCTCAACGCCGAGCGGCTCGCCGCCACGGGAGACCCCGAGATCGAGGCGAGGATCGCCTCGTATGAGATGGCCTATCGGATGCAGGCGAGCGCCCCGAGGCTGATCGACCTGGCGGGCGAGTCGAGGGCGACGCTCGACCTCTACGGCGCCGAGCCGGGCAAGCCCTCGTTCGCGAATAACTGCCTTCTCGCCCGCAGGCTGGTCGAGCGGGGCGTGCGGTTCGTCCAGCTCTACCACACCAACTGGGACCACCACGGCGGGCCGGGCGAGAACCTGGGCTCGGACCTCGACAAGGTCTGCCGCGAGGTCGACCGGGGGTGCGCGGGGCTGATCCGCGACCTCAAGGCCCGGGGCCTGCTCGACTCGACCCTGGTCGTCTGGGGCGGCGAGTTCGGCCGGACGCCGATGGGGGAGATCCGCGAGCAGGTGGGCCGGAACCATCACGTCGACGCTTTCACGATGTGGATGGCCGGCGGCGGGATCAAACCGGGCGTCTCGCTCGGCGAGACCGACGAGTTCGGCTTCGCGCCGGTCGAAGGGCGGGCCCACATCCACGACGTCCAGGCCACCATCCTCCACCAGCTCGGCCTCGACCACACCCGGCTCACGTACCGGTCGCAGGGCCGGGATTTCCGGCTCACGGACGTCGAAGGGGAGGTCCTGAAGGGGCTGCTGGCCTGAGCCGGATTTCGGTGAATCGCCGCCATCGGGTCCGATTCAAGATCACCCATTCAATAACTTCCTGTTTTGGAGTGCGGGAGCTTGCTCCCGCCTTGTCCCCGGGAGCTTGCTCCCGGCCGCGGACGTCCGACAGATCCGGGAGCAAGCTCCCTCCATGAAAGCGGGAGCAAGCTCCCGCACTCCAGAGAGTTCGCCGTGATTACGGGTTGTTATTGGATTGACGCTCCTTAAGATCTGAGATTTTCGATCTCAGATTCAAGGGGCGGGTGCGAGAATCGACCGGAAGGCGTATGGGCCGGGGCCGGAGGACGTTCAGCCGTCCTCGGGCCCGCCGGCCGCCCCTCTCGCCCCTTTGAGGCGGTCGGGAAATCCCGGGTCGGAGAGCATCGCCTGGAGCCGTTCGAGGCTCACGGGCTTGACGAGGTGGTCGTCGAAGCCGACGCTCTTCGACTTCGAGAAGTCCTCCTCCTGGCCGTATCCGGTGAGGGCGACGAGGACCGGGCCGGACGGCCCCCACTCGTCTCGGAGGCGTTCGGCCACCTGATAGCCGTCCATCCCCGGCAGGCCGATGTCGAGCAGGATCATGTCGAAGGGCTCGGAGAGCGAGGCTTCGAGCGCCGAGGGGCCGTCGTGGGCGACTCGGGTCTCGTAGCCCCAGAGCATCAGGACCCGGGCGAGGCTCCGGGCCGAATCCCGGCTGTCGTCGACCACGAGGATCTTGAGGGGCCGGGCCGGGCGATGGGCGGCGGCCGAGGCCGGCTTCCGCCCACCTTCCGGCGAGGACGGGGGCCCCGAGGCCGGCAGACGGACGGTGAATTCGCTCCCCCGGCCGGGCCCCTCGCTGTCGGCCCGGATGCTCCCTCCGTGCAGCTTGACCAGGCTCTTGACCAGCGTGAGGCCGATCCCCAGCCCCCCCTGCGAGCGGTCGAGCGAGCGGACCTCCTGCGAGAACAGGTCGAAGACGCGCGGGAGCATCTCGGCGCTCAGGCCGATCCCGTTGTCGCGGACGCCGATGACCGCCTCGTCCCCCTCGCGCCGGGCGGTCAGCGAGATCCGGCCGCCTCGCTCGGTGTACTTGGCGGCGTTGTTGAGCAGGTTGGAGACGACCTGGGCGAGCCGGGTCGGGTCGCCCTCCAGCCAGACCGGGTCGGGGGGGAACGAGGTGGTCAGCTCGTGCCCCTCGGCCTCGATCAGCGGTCGGGAGGTCTCGATCGCTCGATTGAGGACCTCGGCGAGGTCGACGCCGACCATGCGGAGCTGGACGTTGCCCCGGGTGAACCGGGAGACGTCGAGCAGGTCGTCCAGGAGATGCGCCATGTGGCCGACCTGTCGGACGGCGATGTTGAGGGCCTCGTCGGTCGCGCGGACGTCGTCCCTGGCCAGGCGGATCGACTCCAGGGCGTTGGCGATCGGGGCCAGGGGGTTGCGCAGCTCGTGGGCGAGCATCGCCAGGAACTCGTCCTTGCGGCGGTCGGCGGCGGCCAGCTCCTCGGCCCGGCCGCGGAGGGTCTCCTCCAGCCGTCGGCGGTCGGTGACGTCGGAGACGATGCAGAGGCCCCCCTTCACGACGCCCCCGGAGTCGCGCAAGGGGTCGAAGGTGACGCGGAACCAGCGCCCGCCCAGGGTCAGCTCGGCGGCCTCTCGGCGGCCGGTGGCGAGCATCCGGCGGAACGTCGAGCCGTCGGGGTCGGAGGAGACGGGCAGGACGTCGTGGATCGGCCGGCCGGTCAGGTCGTTCCACGACGTCTTCAGGATGCCTTCCATCGCCGCGTTGCTCTGCATGACCCGGCCGTCCCGGTCGAGCAGGACGACGCCGTCGCTGATGGCGTCGAACGTCACCTGCCATTGCCGGGTCGAGATGTGCGCCGCCTCCTCGGCCCGGCGGGCGCGGAGGAGGGCCTTGACGGTGGCGACCAACTCCAGGGGCTCCAGGACGTCGGTCAGGTAGCCGTCGGCCCCGCCTTCGAGCCCGTGAATCCGGTCCTCGATGTCGACGAAGGTCGAGGAGACGTGGAGCACGGGGATGGCGGCGGTGGACGGGTCCTCCTTGATCCTCCGGCAGACGTCGAACCCGCTGATGTCGGGCAGCTTGACGTCGAGGATGATGAGGACGGGGTTGTCGGCGGCGAGCCGCATCCCCTCGGCGCCCGTCTGGGCCTCGCGGATCGCGAACCCGGCCCGGCGGAGGATCTTGGCGATCGAGTGCCGCTTGGCCTCGTCGTCGTCGACGATCAGGATGGTCTCAGGCGGCAGGCCGCTCATGGCGCGACTCCCGGCCCGGAGGGGGCTAGACTCAGCCCGGCGCGGGCCAGGGCGTCGCGGATCGTCGCGAACGCCTCCTCGGCCGATCCGGGGGACTTGGATAGGATCGCGGCCGTCCCGGGGTCGAGCCGCCTCCTCTCGTCGGCGCCCAGGTCGGCCGCGGTGTTGATGATGACCGGGATTCGCCCCGTCGCCGGGTCCGACTTCAGCCGGTCGAGGACCTCGAAGCCGGTCATGTCCCCCATCACCAGGTCGAGGAAGATCACGTCGGGCCCGCATTCGGCCGCCAGCGCCAGGCCCTCCCGGCCGGCCGACGCCTCGACGATCGAGAACCGGCCGTGCGCGGCCAGGAGCCCCCGGAGGAGCCGACGGTCGGCCTCCTCATCGTCGATGATCAGGGCGGTCGGGGACGTCCCGGGGCCCGCCAGCGAGTCGAGGCGCCCCAGGAGCCAGTCCCGGTCGATCGGCTTGAGCCGGAAGTCGGTCGCGCCGAGCGCCAGCGCCTGCTCCCGGCCGTCGACGACGGTCAGCACCAGGATCGGGATGTCGCCGGTCGACGCCTGCCCCTTGATCTCGGCGAGCAGGGACCAGCCGCTCTCGGCGTCCAGGAAGATGTCCAGGAGCACGGCGGCCGGCCGGACCCGCCGGAGGACCCGGCGGGCCTCGGCCAGCGTCCGGGCCGGCAGGATCTGGAAGCCGGTGCCCTCCAGGTACTTCTCGTAGAGCAGGAGGTCGACCGGGTCGTCCTCGACCACCAGCAGGGGGATGCGATCGTGGTCGAGCCGCCATCGGGCGTCGCCGGCGGCCTCCGCCTCGTCCGGGGCCCGATAGACCCGGGGGAGCACCGCGAAGAACGTCGAGCCGGCCCCCGGGTCGCTCCGGACCGAGACGCTCCCGCCGATCAGCTCCGCCAGCTTCCTCGACAGCGGGAGCCCCAGCCCGGTCCCCTTGACCCGCCTCTGGACCGGGCCTTCGACCTGGCTGAACTCCTCGAAGATCCGCCGACGGTCGTCCGGCTCGATACCGATCCCGGTGTCGGCCACCGAGAAGATCACCGTGTCGCCCGGCCCCTGCCGGGCCGACAGGACGATCTCCCCCCGCTCGGTGAACTTGGCGGCGTTGGAGAGGAAGTTCCGGAGGATCTGCGCGACCTTGCCCTCGTCGGTCTGGAGGGTCGCGATCCCCTCGGGCGGCTCGATCCTGAGCGCGACCGGCCCCTGGCCCAGGAGCGGCCCGGTCGTCCCCCGGAGGGACTCGAACAGGCCGGCGACCTCGAACGATTCGACCCGGATGACCGCCTTGCCGGCCTCGACCTTGGCCAGGTCGAGCAGGTCGTTGACCAGCCCCGCCAGCCCCTCGGCCGCCTTGCGGATGAAGCCGATCTCCTTCTCCTGCTCGGGGCTTAGCCCGCCGCTGCCGTCCAGGAGGAAGCCGCACATGCTCAGGATCGTGTTCAAAGGGGAGCGGAACTCGTGGCTCATGTTGGACAGGTAGCGCGACTTCAGCTCGGAGATCTTCCGCAACTCCTTGGCGTTCTCGTCCAGCTCCGAATAGAGGGCGACCACCCCCCGGTCGGTCGCCTCCAGCTCGCGGTTGTGCAGCTCGGAGACCTCATTGTGGCGATCGCGCAACTCCTGGAGGGCCCGGAGCAGTTCCTGGTTCTGGACCTGCAACTCGTCCAGGAGCCCCTGGGGCGACTGCTGCGCCAGCTCGTTCGAGATCCTCGCCAGTTCCTGGGGGGTCAGGGGCGCCGACCGCCTGGGCAGGTCCTTGACCATCGTGACGGTGGCCCCGCCCTCGGTCGATTCGATGTCGAACTGGTCCATCAGCCGACGGGCGCCGAGGATGCCGACCCCCAGGCCGGTCGGCGAGTCGTACCGGCCGTCGAGGATCGCCCCCAGGACCTTGATCCCCTGCCCTCGCTGGCGGACCTGGATCTGGAACCCCGACGGCGGGCCGGTCTTGACCTGGAACTCCACCTTGCCGCCCCCGGCGTACTGGTAGGCGTTCCGGGCGATCTCCGAGACCGCCGTGGCGATCCGGGTCTGGTCCAGCGGGGCGAACCCGAGCAGGCCGGCGATCTGCCGGGCCCGCTGCCGGGCCAGGACGACGTCGGGCTCCAGGCGGATCTCGATCGTCAGGAGCGGGAGTTTCATCGCCGGCATTCGCCCCCCTCCCGGGCCGCGACCACCGTGACATCATCCCTGATCCGCCGGAAGTCGCGATAGAGCGTGCCGGCGACCAGCCCGGGGTGGCTCGCCGCCAGGCCGGGATAGCGGTCCAGGTTCCACTGGCTGCCCAGGCCGTCGGAGTGCATGACCAGCAGCGAGCCGGGGGACCAGGGATAGACGAACTCCTGGATCTTGCGAATCGTGTGCCCCACGGTGCCGTTGTGCGAGACCAGGCTGGTGCTCCGCTCCCCGGGGGCCCCGAGGATCGCGCCGGCGATGTTGCCCACCCCGGCGAACTGGACCTCGCCGCGGTCGAAGTCGACCCGCGAGACGGCCAGGGCCGCCCCTCGGGTGCTCCGGAGGGCGTTGTGGGCCGACTTGATGATCTCCGTCGGCGCGAGCGAGGACAGCTCGCCGAAGACGAGGATCGCCTCCCGGGCGGCCTCCGCCGCCTGCGGGCCGTGCCCCAGGCCGTCGACCACGAAGACGAGGGACCGGCCGGGCAGTTGCTCGATCGCCCAGCCGTCGCCGCAGACTTCCTCGCCGGCCAGCGGGAGGCTCACCGCCCCGAACTCCAGCCCCGGCCCAGGCGCGTCGACCGGGGGCTTCGAAGGCCAGAGCCGGGCCATCGTCACCGTCCCGACCCCGGGCAGGGAATGGACGTTGAACTCGTCGGAGAGGCGGCCGATCGCCCCCAGCCCCGTCCCGGGCGAGCCGGCGGTCGAGTAGCCGTCGGCCAGGCAGCGGTCGACGTCGACCATCCCCGGCCCCCGGTCGACGGAGAGGATCTCCACCCCGCCGACCGTCCCGGATTCGACGCCCTGGATGACGAGCCCGCCGCCCTGGGCGTGCTTCCAGAGGTTGGTCGCCGCCTCGGTGGCGACGATCGCCACCCGGCCCGCGCCGGTCTCGTCGAAGCCGAGCCGGCCGGCCATCGCCGCCGCCGCCCGGCGGGCCTCGCCGGTCATGCTGGAGTCGTCGATCGCCAGGACGATGGGCCGGCCCGAGGTCGTGATCACTTCCACCTCGTGATCGTGACCCGGGTCCCCTCGCCGACCTTCGTCGCGATGTCGAACTCGTTGACCAGCCGCTTCGAGCCGCTCAGTCCCATGCCCATCCCCCTGCCGGTCGTGTAGCCGTCGGTCAGGGCCTTCTCCAGGTCGGGGATTCCCGGCCCCTGGTCCTCGAAGGTCAGCCTCAGGCCCTTCTTCATCCCCTCCTCCACCCGCTCCAGGCGGACCGTCCCCCCCTTGCCGTAGTCCAGGGTGTTCCGGGCCAGCTCGCTGGCGGCGGTGATCATCTTCGTCTGGTCGACCAGGCTGAAGCCCAGCTCGATCGACCACTTGCGGACCGCCTGCCTGACCAGCACCACGTGATCCGACACCCGGATCTCCATGGTGTCATCCTTCGTCACGACCATCCTCGTCCTCCTCCGTCAGCCGCCTCCTCGTCGAGGCCCGCAGGAGGATCATCCCCTTCTCGACGTCCAGCGCCGTCCGCACCCCGTCGAGCGAGAGCCCGAGCTCGACCAGGGTGATCGCGACGGCCGGCCTCATGCCCACCACGACGGTCTCGGCGTCGAGCACGCGCGACATCCCCGCGATGTTGCCGATCATCCGGCCGATGAAGGAGTCGACCATGTCCAGCGACGAGATGTCGATGAGGACGCCGTGCGACCCGTGCGACGAGATCATCGAGGTCAGGTCGTCCTGCAACGTCGTCACGAGCCGGTCATGCATGTCTACCTGGATGGTGACGATCAGGAAATCGCCCATCTTGAGGATCGGGATGCGTTCCACCGTGTCGGCCTCCTCAGGAACCGGCCCGGACCTTGCGGACGCCCCGGCCGGTCCGCTCCAGCGCGATGGCGAAGGCGTCGGCCAGGGACGCCTTGGTCGTCACGTCGCCGAGGTCGACGCCCAGGTGGACGATCGTCTGGGCGATCTGCGGGCGGATGCCGCTGATGATGCACTCGGCGCCCATCAGCCGGGCGGCCGTCACGGTCTTGAGCAAGTGCTGCGCCGTGAGGGTGTCGACCGTCGGCACGCCCGTGATGTCGATGATGGCGATGTTCGACCCCGTCTCGACGATCCGCTGGAGCAGCGACTCCATCACCACCTGGGTCCGGGCGCTGTCCAGCGTGCCGATCATCGGCAGGGCCAGGATGCCCTCCCAGAGCTTCACGACCGGCGTGGACAGCTCCAGCATCTCCTGCTGCTGCCGGGAGATCACCTCCTCGCGCGCCTTCTGATGGACCTCGGTCGTGTAGAGGCCGAGGCTGTCCAGGAGCTGGTTGGCCGACCAGGTCGCCTCGGCCAGCCCCTCCGCGTCCTTGGCGTGGGCGCGGCCCAGCCTGGTGAACAGCGGCTTCTTGAGCGAGAACACGAACGAGGCCGTCTCCGACGGCGAGAAGCCCTGGAGGCCCCTCGTCCGCGAGAGGTTGGACAGGAGCTCCCGGACGCCGCCCCAGCGAGGGCCCTGGATGTCGTCGGCCCCCCCGTCCCTGATCGCCGACTGGAACAGGCCGAGGAACTCCTTGCACTGGTCGCGGACCTCCGACTCCCGGATCGAGGCCCCACGTCGGGGGGCGACGCCCGACTGCTCCTTGATCCAGTCGGCCAGCAGGTCCGATTCCTGACCCTTGAGGACTTCGAGCAGGCCCTGTCCGTTCTTGCTCATCTTCGACCGACTCCTGACGCCGAGTTGTGGGGCGACCGCGCCCCGACTGACGACCAATTTCGAGGCAGGGATCGCGGACGGACCCGACCGGCGGGATCGATGCCGGCCGAAGGAGCGGGCGGATCGCGTCGACGCGAGGTCGGACCCCTCGCGAGCCGGTCGATTCGCTCGCGAGGCATCAATGTGAGCGAACGAAGCTGGTCGCGCGGTGCCGCTGGCGGTCCTCTCCAGAGTCCCGAGGGTTCAATGATAAAGGATGACCACGTCGAAAGCCAGTGGAGCAAGGCCGGATCGGCCAGGGTCCTTCAAAGGTCTTTGCTTGAACGACGGCCCCCCCACCCCAACCCTCTCCCGCAAGGGGGGAGGGTGTCAGGAGGATGGAAATCCGCTCGCGTCTGGCTCCCTCCCCCCTTGCGGGAGAGGGTTGGGGTGGGGGGGGGCGGAGGATTGCGGCGCGACCTTTGAACAACCCTGCCAGATCGGCCGAATGGGCCGATCTTCCCGACCCCGGACCTGATGGGCCGGATGATGATCTTCGAATCGGCCGTGAGCAGACCATCATCGATGAGCGATCGACAGATCCCATCGGATCGACCATCGGTCGTCGTCTCGCCGATCAAGCTGGATTCGGAGTCGATCCGACTGCGGTTCATGACCGGATGGCCCACCATCGGAGGAAAAAGGGGACTCGCTCCCGGCCCTGAAACAGCCCATCGAACCGGGCGGAAAGGATGCGGGCCGGGTGCCAATCCCCTCTTTTTCAGGCCAACCGGAACGAGGATTCCATCAACGAGGAGGTCTGGGCATCCATCGAGTTCGAGCCGGGACAGGGGGGGCGAGTCCCATTTCGGCCACGTCCGGGGCGGAATCGAACGGGTCAGGGCCAGGTCCTTGAGATGGCGGGCTCGACCCACCCTCCATTTTGCGTTTTCGGGAGAATGTGTGTTCGAAATCCCCGAACGGGCCCGAATGTGATGGGAAACCGGCACCCTCGCCGAGCATCCACCAACATCCACCCGGGGCCCGACCCATGCCGACCAGCGAAGCCCGCGTCCGCGCCAACCGAGAAAACGCCAGACGATCGACCGGACCGAAAACCCCCGAGGGCAAGGCCCGCTCGCGGTGCAACGCCCTCAAGCACGGCCTGACCGGCCAGGGTGTCGCGCTGCCCACCGAGGACAAGGCCGAGATCGAAAGGCGCTTCGCCTCGCTGCAAAAGGATTTGCGCCCCAGCAATGAGCTGTCCGAGGAGCTGGTCCGCCGCGCCGCCTTCCTGTCCGTCCGCGTCCGTCGCTGCGAGAAGCACGAGACCTCCGAGACCGCCCGGCGCATCCGCCACGCC
>JAJYDH010000215.1 GCA_021777685.1 Planctomycetota bacterium
TCCAATTTCGTCCGGCTCAGCCGACCTTGACCGGCTCTCCCATCGGGACGACGTCGAAGATGTGGGTCATCTCCTCGACGACGGGGGTGTCGTGAATCGGGACGGAGGTCGACGATGGCAGGAACGGGGCCGGCGCGGGGGCCGGGACCGGCGCGTCGCCGGCGGCCGAGTGGACCAGCTCGGTGAAGACGCCCCCCCGGCGGACGAGGTCGTCGTAATCGCCGGTCTCGACGACCCGGCCCTCGTCGAAGACGAAGATCCGGTCGGTGTCGAGCAGGGTCGAGAGCCGGTGGGCCACCAGGATGACGGTGCGGTCGGCCCGGGCGGCGTGGATGGCCCGCTGGACGCTCCGCTCGCTGATGTTGTCGAGCGCCGAGGTCCCCTCGTCGAGGATCAGGATCGGCGGGTTCTTGAGGAAGACCCGGGCCAGTGCCAGGCGCTGCCGCTGTCCGCCCGAGAGGTTCTGGCCCCGCTCGGCGACGGCGGCCTGGTAGCCGCCGGGCATCGCCATGATCTCGTTATGGATGCAGGCCATCCGGGCGGCCTTGCGGATCTCGTCCTCGGTCGCGTCCTCCCGGCCGTAGGCGATGTTCTCGGCGATCGTCCCGGAGAAGACGAACGGGTTCTGCCCCACGTAGCCGATCAGGTGGCCGATCGCCTCGCGCGAGACGTTCTCGATCGGGACACCGCCCAGCATCACCCGGCCGGCGCTCGGGTGGGTGAGTCGCATCATCACCTTCAGCCAGGTGGACTTGCCGCAGCCGGAGCGGCCGGCGACGCCGATCGTCTCGCCCGCCTGGATGGTCAGGTTGACGCCGTCGAGGGCCCGCTTGAAGTCGCCGTTCTTCGTCTGATAGTCGACGCAGAGCCCCTCGGCCACGAACAGAGGCGCCGAGCCGTCGATCCGGGGCTCGATGACCTCGGCCGGGCGGAACGAGCGGTCGACCGGCTCGTCGAGGAGGTCGAGCAGGTCGCCGACCTTGAGGCTGCACTCGTGCCCCTCGTCGATGAACCGGTGGATCTCGTTGAGCGGCTGCATCACCATCAGGAAGAGGGCCGGGAACATGACCATGTCGCCGAACTTGATGTCGTTCGTGATGAACAGGTAGACGGCGACGGCCACGACGGTCAGGTAGAAGAGGCCCTCATTGATCGCCTTCCCGCTGCCGAAGAGCGACATCTCGAAGTGGTGGCGGATCTCCTTGGCCCGGCGGCGCTCGGCGGCCTTCTCGACCCGGCGGATCTCCTGGGGGTGGGTGTGGGCCGCGCGGACGTAGTCGATCCCGGCGAGCTGCTCGACGACCGTGCCGTCCATCGCCTCGCGGATGCGCAAGAGGTCGAGCCGGATGCCCTTCTGGGTGTTGAGCTGCCAGACGGTCAGGGCCATCGAGATCGGCGCGACGCAGGCCATCGCGATGGCGATCCTGGGCTGCTGCGAGAAGGCGGTGATGAGCGCGAAGGCGCCCATGAAGATCGCCGGGAAGAAGTCGAGGAAGGTGATCCGGAGGAACCGGACGTACCCCTCGACGCTCCGGTGAATCCGACCGTGGAGGGCCCCCACCTGCTCGACCGAGAGCGTGGCCAGGTCGACTTCCATCAGGTGGGCGACCAGCCGGACGCAGAGGTCCTTGTCGATCCGCGTGCAGGCGTTCTCGACGAGGTAGCGGCGGAGGACGTTCATCGTCTCGCGGACGAGGTAGGCCAGGCCGATCAGCCCGAGCGAGACGGCGCTCAGGCGGAGCAGCGCGGCCTTGTCGAGACCCTGGGCCGTCCCTCGCTGGAGGTCGTTGAAGAGATCCTTCAGGATGACGGGGATGATCGTGCTCGCCTTCGCGGCGGCGGCCATGACCAGCCCGGCCCCGAGCAGGGAGCGTTTCTGGGCCGCTGGGACCAGTCGCCAGACATCTCGCCCCCTCCGAGTGATGTCCTGGACCTCGCGCCAGAGTCCTTTCGACGCCCTGACCATCTTCGGGAACATGCGGGTCCCTTCCGGGAAATTCGAGACGCCGTCTGGAGACGGTCTTGTGGTTGTCGCGGCGATTTTGGGGGACTAAAGAGGCGGGAGGATCGTCCGGGGCGCGATCAGAGCCGCGCGGCTGATCGCCTTCCCTTCCGATGATCGTTGGTGGATTTGACCCGTGATTTCCGCCCGGCTCGCGGAAGATTATACACCCCTGAGCAAGAGTGATGCCGGCCGTTTTTCGGTCTCACGGGGAGGAGAACCGGGAGCCTCTCGGCGGTCAAGAAAGGGGTTGGAGTTTCAAAAAAGAGAGGGCACTCACCGGATATACGGGCGGTAGGGCTTCGACCGTTGGGAGGTTTCGGATTTTTCGCGAGGGCGTCCTATGCTGGTGGCGGGTTGAAGGTTGAGTGAATTCGTGCCCCGATCCGGGCACGAAGCCAGAAAGAAAGGCAAGATTGATTTCGACGGCGATCGTCCGGGACTCGTAAGAACGAGAACAACGGACATCCTCCTTCTTCAAGTGCCCACATTCTTGGCTCTTGACAGGAGGCCAGGATCGCGGCAAAGATCGATCGGGCTTCGGTATGACCTTTGCTTCGATTCGGGACATCGCAAGTGGCTCGCCCCGATCTCACTGCGAAGGAGACCTGAATGAGAGACGAACCCTTGATGAAGACCACGGTCTCGGCGATTGAAGGATCGAGATTTGCTTCCGCGTCTTTGGCTCCCGAGAATAACGTGAATACGCTGTCGGCCCCCGTGTCCCGCGCCCTGCCCTCGCGATTCGCGGCATCCCTGCCCGAGGAGTCGCTGGTCGTGGACGACCGTTCTCACCTGACGCCGGCCCAGATGGTGGAGTCGAAGCTCATCAGCCGCCTCAAGGAGTCGTCGCTCCCGGTCAGCCACCTCCAGATGAGGGGCCTCGTGAGAAATCGCTACGAATCCTGATCTCCCCCCCGCGACTCGGACCCGTCGGCCCGGGGCCCACCGGACGCCGAGCGATCCGGTCGGCCCCGACTCGATCCCCCCCGTTCGGTTCAGGACGCCAGACGAACGCTCGAAGCGTCCCGGAATCCCAGCCGTTCCAGCCCCCGATCGACGCATGGCAGCCCGTGAAAGGCCGCGCGCACGCGGTCGTCCGTCAGCGCGTTCTCCAGCGCCAGGACGGCCGCGCCGGCGTCGATCCCGACCATGTCCCGGGCGACCCAACCCCGGTCCTGGTTGAGGCAGCTCAGCCCATAGCGGCCGGACGGCGAGGGGCCCGGTCCGGCCATGGCCGACCGCACGTTCTCGATGACTTCGTCGGGCCGGTGCGCGATCGAGGCGAGGGCCGCCGTCAGGTGGGCGGTGCCGTCGAGCGGCTGCGACGGGGAATAATCGCGGTAGGCGTCGATCCCCGGCGCCGCTCCGGGACCATCGCCGGCCGACAGCCCCCAGTGGGTCCGGTAGGTCCGGAACTCCCCGGCGCGCTCCAGGCAGGCTTCGCGGTTGGCGAGCGTCGCCTCCGACGCCTCGGCCATGAGGTCGAGACCGTCGGGCGACCGCCAGCGGCGGAGGTCCAGCAGGTCCAGGCCGTACTGGAAGACGAAGAGGCCGAGGTCGGCGTTGTTGAACCGGTGCCCGGCGACCTCGCCGTAGAAGGGCCGGAGCGACGTCCACGACGAGGGCGGGATCGCCCGTCCTTCCTCGGCCCCCGCCGCCAGGACGTACATCATGACCGTCTCGCCGTTGGCCCGGTCCCAGCGGCAGGGCAGGAACCGGCCGTTCGGCTTCTTGCCGTGCCGGATCAGCCACGCGCCGCCCGATTCCGCGGGCCTGGCCCAGTAGTACCAGTCGACCCGTTTGTAAATCCGGTCGGCAAGATTGACAAGATCGGGCTCGTCCAGGAACGAGGCCGACCAGAGCGCGCCGGCCAGGAACCAGGACGTGTCGACCGTGCTGAAGGCGTCCTCGCCCATCGGCGCGAGCGTGCGCCGGTCCACGAAATGGGGGAAGATCCCGTTGTCGTGCGGGAGCCGCTCCAGACCAGTCTGGAGGGCCGACCGGACCCGGGAGACCGCCTCGGCCCGGTCGATCAGGCGATGGGGCTCCGCGGAGGCCAGGGCGATCGCGATCAGGCCCATGCCCGTCGCGCAGATGCTCATCCGGTCATCCTCGCGCGAGGGGCCGTGGTTGGCCTGACGATCCTGGACCAGGCCGTCGGGCGCCTGATTGTCCAGGAAATATCCGATCGCCCGATCCTGGAGGCACCGGAGCAGGGCCCGATCCGGGCTCGACACCGACGCGAGTGCGCATCCGTGCATGACTTCGCGCTCCAGCCAGGTCTCGCGGGGGAACGATCCTGTTCCCCCCGTGCTCCATCGCAGGATCGGGGATTCTACCCGACATTCCTCCGATGAGAAGGCCAAAAAGGCGCCGGGCCGGGGATCAGGCGACCCCCGGTTCGGGCCGGCCCATGCGGATCGTGACCTCGTGGTGCTGGCCGTCGTCGGCGAGCGGGATCGCGGACGGGTCGGCGGGCTGGCCGTCGAGCGAGGCGGAGCGGACCCCGTGCTCGACCCCGTCGGGGTTCTCGACGCCGATCCGGTACGTCGCGGACCCCCGGCGATAGGTGATCTCGAAACCCGGCCAATCGCCGGGAATCCTCGGGTCGATCGCCAGCCGGTCGGCCCGGAGGTGGAAGCCCAGGATCGCCTCCAGCCCGACCCGGAACAGCCAGGACGCCGACCCGGTGTACCAGGTCCAGCCCCCTCGGCCGGTGTGCGGGGCCCGGCCGTAGATGTCGGCCGCGACGACGTAAGGCTCGACCTTGTAACGGGCGACCGACGCGGCGTCGGTCGCGTGGCGGGCCGGGTTGAGGAGGTCGAACAGCTCGACTGCCCGCTTGCCCCGCCCTTGGAGGGCGGCGGCGAGCACGACCCAGGTCGCCGCGTGGGTGTACTGGCCGCCGTTCTCGCGGACGCCCGGGACGTACCCCTTGATGTAGCCGGGCTGGAGCTTGCCGTGATCGAACGGCGGCGTGAACAGGAGGATCAGGCCGTCGTCCCGCCGGACGAGCTTCTCGTCGACCGAGTCGAGGGCCTGCCGGGCGCGTTCGGGGTCGGCGACGCCGGAGATCGTCGCCCAGGACTGGGCGATCGAGTCGATCTGGCACTCGTCGTTGGTCGAGGAGCCGAGCGGGGTCCCGTCGTCGAAGTAGGCCCGGCGATACCAGCGGCCGTCCCAGGCGTGGGCCTCGACGGCCGAGCGGAGGGCCTCGATCCGGGCCCGGCAGTTCGCGGCCCGTTCCGAGTCGCCCCGGCTTTCGGCGACGACGGCGAAGTCGCGAAGGGCGGCGATCAGGAACCAGCAGTTCCAGACGCTCTCTCCCTTGCCCTCGGCGCCGACCCGGTTCATCCCGTCGTTCCAGTCGCCAGTGCCCATCAGGACGAGGCCGTGCTCGCCGAGCTGGTAGGCCCGGTCGAGCGCCCGGGTGCAGTGCTCGTAGAGGGTGCCCGACTGCTTCGAGACCGCCGGCAGGCCGTAATCGTCCTCCTGGCCGGGCCTGAGCGGGGGCGCCTCCAGGAACGGGATGACCTCGTCGAGGACCGAGGCGTCGCCGGTCGTGGCGACGTAATGCGCGGCGACGTAGGGGAGGAAGATGAGATCGTCGGTGATCCGGGTCCGGACGCCCTTGCCGCCCGGGGGATGCCACCAGTGCTGGACGTCCCCCTCGACGAACTGGCGGGCCGCGGACCGGAGCAGGTGCGCGCGGGCCTCCTCGGGCGCGCCGTAGACCAGGGCCATCGAGTCCTGGAGCTGGTCGCGGAATCCGTAGGCCCCGCCCGACTGGTAGGTCGCAGAACGGCCCCAGAACCGGCAGCTCAGGGCCTGGTAGAGCAGCCAGCGGTTGAGGACGAGGTCCATCGCCCGGTCGGGCGTATTGACCTGGACGGCGCCGAGGGTGTGGTCCCAGCGGGCCTTGACCTGCGAGAGGACCTCGCCGAATCGGGCGGGGTCGCGGTAGTCGGGCAGGAGTTTCCGGGCGCCTTCGACGCTCTCGGCCTGGCCGAGGACGAACGTGACGCCCTGCTCGGCCCCCGGGGCGAGTTCGAGCTTGACCTGGAGAGCGGCGCAGGGGTCGAGCGCCGCGCCGACGTTCCCGCCGAGTTCGAGCCGGGCCAGGGCCGCGGGCGAGGCGGTCGAGCCGTTCCGGCCGAGGAACTCGGTCCGGTCGGCGGTCAGGGTCCGGGGGCGGAGGCTGACGTCGGCGAAGGCCACGCGGGTCGAATATTCCGGGTGGAACGGGTTCCGGGCCAGGAGCGCGCCCGACTCGGGGTCGATCGCCGTGATGACCTGCATCGAGGCCAGGTCGCGGACCGATCCCAGGACCCATTCGGCGTAATAGGTGACCGAGACCTTCCGGGGGCGCTCGCCCGGATTGCTCAGGCGGAGATGGATCAGCTTGACCGGGTCTTCGGGCGGGACGAGCAAGGTCAGCTCGTGGTCGAGCCCGTTCGACCGCCGCTCGAAGGCCGTGTAGCCCTGGCCGTGGCGGACGACGGTGGTCTCGTTCGAGGGGACCGGCAGGGGCGTGGGCGACCAGACCTCGCCGGTCTCCTCGTCGCGGAGGTAGACGACCTCGCCGGGAGGGTCGGCGACGGGGTCGTTGCTCCAGGGCGTCAGCCGGTTGGTCTGGCTGTTGCCGGCCCAGGTGTAGCCCGAGCCCCCTTCCGACGCGATGAACCCGAACGACGGGTTGGCGATGACGTTCACCCAGGGTGCCGGCGGCAGGACCGGACGCGGGAGGTTCTGGCGGTCGGCCTTGCCGTTCCGCCGGACGTCGGGCCGGGGGGTGGCGGGGATCGTCATCCGGTATTCGAGCCCGTCCGGGGTGAACCCGCCGATGCCGTTGTCGAGCACGACCTCGGCGGTCGCGACGGGGTCGGCCGGGGCCCGTTCTTCCGGGGCCGTCGAGGGCACGAACGGGCCGGGCAAGGCGGCGACCCGCTCGATCCGGTCGAGCTGGCCGGCGAGCGTCCCGCGATCGCCGCGCAGGACGGCCCGCGCGTACGACTGGAGAAGGACCCTGTCCTCCTCGGGCATCGCGCCGAGCTTGCGGACGTAGACGCCGCCGGGCTTGTCGATGAGGCCGCGAGCGTCGCTCCCCCGGGCGAGGTCGAGCAGGTGCAGGTGCAGGTCGTCGAGCTCTCCGGTCGCCGGGCCTCCCAGGATCACCAGGTCGAGTTCGAGCCCCTTGAGCCGGAGGTAGGTGTGGGCGATGAGGAGCTGTCCGGCCAGCGCCACCTCGTCGAAGTCGGCGATGAACGCGAGGACGATCGGCTTGTCGCCCGAGATCCCGTAGGCCCAGAGTCCGGGCTGGCCCTTCCGGTTCTCGGCGAGCACGGCGGGCTCGGCCCGGAGGGAGGGGCTGGCGTAGAGGACGTGCGAGGCGAGCCGCTGGAAGAGGTGGGCGTCCTGCGCCGACCAGTTCCGGCTCCGGTGCTCGACCTGGGTGTGGGCCCAGGCCAGCTCGAAGGCCCGGGCGACGGCCGCCGTCTCTCGGTAATGGTCGGCGAGGGTCAGCGCCTCCTCGCGCGAGTCGGCCACGGCGGTCGTGAAGGCGACTATCGCCGAGGCCCCCGGCTCGATCCGGACCCTCCGCCTCAGGCTGAACACGGGGTCGAGCACGGCGCCGGTGGTCCCGGAGAGCGTCGCGCCGGGGTCCATCGCCGCCGGGTCGGCCGGCGACCGCCCTCGGCCGAGAAACCGGGCGCGGTCGGTCTCGAACTGGGTCGTCAGCGACGACGGGGACGGGACGTCGCTCGCCGAGACGTGGACGGCGTAGACCGGGAGTTGCTCGGTCGACCTCGGGCGGCGGCGGCAGAGCAGGGCCTCGGGGCCGGGCGCCCACTCAGTCTCCAGGAAGAGCTTGCCGAAGGCCGGGTGAGAGACGTCGCCGCCGTGGGCCAGGAGCACGACCTCGGCGTAGCTGGTCAGCTCCAGCTCGCGGGGGCGGGTGTCGTGGTTGGTCAGCGTGACCCGGCGGATCTCGGCGCGGGCCTCGGGCGAGACGGTGATCTCGGTGACGGTCTCGATCGACGCGTCGAGCCGGCGGAACGAGACCTTGTCGGCCGAGAAGATCGCCTCGTAATGGTCGGCCGCCCGGCAGGTCGGCTGGTATCCGGCCGACCAGAGGGCGTCGCCGCCGACGTCCCTGATGTAGATGAAGAGTCCGGAGGCGTCGCGGGTGGCGTCCTCGCGCCAGCGGGTCACGTCCAGCCCCCGGCAAGTGCTGTACCCCGACCCGGCGTTGGTCAGCATCACGCCGTACTGGGTGTTGGAGAGCAGGTGCGTCCTCGGGAACGGCGTGGCGGGCGTGCTCAGACGCCGGCTCATCAGCGGGACCGAGGCGCGTTCCATCTTCGACTCCGACGTCGAGGGGGCTTCGGACTCCGACGGCTCGATGATCGGCGCGTCCCTCGGCACGCGCTCCTGGAGCAGCAGCTCGACGGCCTTGACCATCGGCTCGGCGTGGAACCGCCGGGGCATCGGCTCGTCGAGCAGCGCGTTGGCCAGGGCCACCAGGCTCATCCCGTGGTGGTGGGCCATGTATGACCGGACGACGACCGAACGCTTGCCCTTGGGGACGCGCTCCTTGGTGAAATCGACCGCCTCGTGGAAGCCGTACCGGCCTTCGGCGCCCTCGGCGGCCAGCTTCTTGAAGTTCTCCAGGGCCTCGCGAGGGCGGACGGCGACGGCCAGGGCCGTGGCATACGGGGTGATGACCAGGTCGTTGCCAATGTCCCGCTTCAGGCCCAGGCCGGGCGTGCCGAACGACTGGTAATGGTAGTCGCCGTCGACCGTGAAGGTGGCGAAGGCCGACTCGGAGATCCCCCAGGGGACGCCGCGCTGGCGGCCGTATTCCATCTGCCGGGCCACGGCCGTCCGGTGGGCCTCGTCGAGCAGCGTGCCGGGGAGCGGGCGGAGCATCAGCCGGGGCATGAGGTACTCGAACATCGAGCCGCCCCACGAGAGCAGTCCGATCCGGTCGGCGGCCTCGATGAACGGCCGGCCGAGCTGGAACCAGTGCCGCCTCGGCGCATCCCCCCGGCAGATCGCCAGGAAGCTCGACAGGCACGCCTCCGACGCCATCAGGTCGTAACACGAGGCGTCGAGCCGGCCGAGCGTCATGTTCTGGCCGATCGAGAACAGGTGCCGGTCTTCCTTGTAGAGGAACTTGAAGTCCATGCCCGTGCCGAGCCGGTCGGCGCGGTCGGCCAGGCGCCCGCAGCGCTCGATCAGCTCGCCGGCGGTCGACGTCCTGGCGGCGTCGGCGACGGCCCGGAGGGCCATGATGGCCGGATCGTGGCCGTCTCCGCCGGGAACCGAGGCTTCCAGCGCCCGCAGCTCGTCGGGCACGGCCGAGGCCCGGCGGGCCAGGTCGGCGGGCGAGCCGGCCCGGACGAGCTTCGACCGGACCTCACGCCACGCCTGATCGAACGAGTCGGACCGGCGGCGGGCCGTGGCCAGGCCCGACGATTCCGCCGTCGCGATCGCGCCGACCCAGGGGGCGACCGCCGCGATCTCGGCCCGTCGCTCGCGGACCAGGGCCTCGAACCGTCGGGCGTAAGACTCCCATCGCTCCAGGATGCCCGGGGCGACGCCGGCCAGGGTCTTGACCCGGCTCAGCAGCCCGATCGACGCCCACTCCAGCCGGCCGCAGAGGTCATCCCAGGCGAGCAGGTCGGCCGGGGCCTCGGCGAGCAGGGCGGACACGCTGGAGGCCGACGCGTCGAAGTCCTTGTACTCCTCGCCCGCCTTCGAGGGTCGGTGCGTCCGGACGTCGCCGACGAGCATCGCCAGCGTATCGGCCAGGCCGTCGAGGTCATGGGGTCCGGGGATCGGCTCCCGGGCCTTTTCGAGCATCCCCTGCCTCAGCGTCACCAGGCAGCCGAGCAGGTTGCCGCTGTCGACGGTCGAGACGTAGGGGGGCGGCAGGGTCCGAAGGGTCTGGGTGTTGTACCAGTT
>JAJYDH010000216.1 GCA_021777685.1 Planctomycetota bacterium
CAGAAGAAGGCCTGGCATGAGATGATCGGCGAGCCCTTCGACCCCAACCCGGCCGGGCGAGCGGCCCGCTGAATCGGGCCGCTTGTCCTGACGGTTCAGATCATCCGACAGGCCACCACCGATCCGAGATCAGAAATCTCAGATTTCAAATCGGGGCCGAAAAGCCAGCGGAAATCCTGCCCGATCAGAATTCAATGGAGCGAGCCGGCCCGGCCTCACGACCCGAAGAAGTCGCGGAGCCGGGTCAGGAACCCCCGACGCTTCGGCGACGAGGGCGGCTCGGCCGGGGCGCTCTGGAGGCGGACGGTCGGATCTCGGGGGGCGTCGAGGGCGATCGGCGTCTCGCGGAGCTTGCCCAGGTGGGCGAGCATCGGTTCGCACGTCGGCCCTTCAAGCCGGCCCGAGATCGGCCTCGCCTGCGCCGAGGCCCGGAGGTCGGACAGGTAGCCCAGCAGGGCCGCCTTCTGCGGCCGGCCGTCGTTCAGGAGGTAATGGACCCAGGCCCACGACTCCCGGTAGTCGCGCGGGGTCATCTGGCGGACGGTCCGGAGCGATTCCAGCCGGGCCAGGTCGGGCTTCCAGCCGCCGGCGAGGTCGCCCGGAAGCCGGCCGGCATGCTCGGGGTTCAGCCCCTTCGCTTCGGCCGGCCCCTCGAAGTACTCGGCCAATCCCTCGTCGAGCCAGAGCGGGATGTCCCCGACGGCGACGTGGAGCAGGGCGTGGGTCGCCTCGTGGCGGATGTCCTCTTCGAGCCGGTCGCTGAAGAAGGTGTAGATCACCCGCTGGTTGCCATTGGCCAGGAAGAAGGCCCGGCGATGCGGGAGGTCCGGGTAGTAGAAGGTCAGGAAGTGTTCGAACGACCGGCGGTCGTCGAGGATGTAGACCTCGACCGGGCTGGCGCCGGGGTCGACCCGCAGGCCGAGGGTCTCACGGACCTGAACCTCCAGCGACTGGAGCTGCCGGACGACCGGCGCGTCGGCGTCCAGCTTGTCGTTCGTGCAGACGACGTATGGGCCGGTCCTGACCTGGAACGCGGTGGGGACCAGCGGCTTGCCGCCCTGGGCCCCGCCCAGCGTCGCGCAGCCGGCGAGCGCCCCGAGCAGGGCGAACCAGGGCCATCGGGCGAGGCGATGCGGGCGCTGGCGCGGGCTGGCGATCCGGTCCATCGATGGCCTCGGCGAGTAGGCGATCGTCCGTAGAAAGGGACTGGCACCGATCGAGTCCGCTCGGGGCCAGTCCTTTTTCCCGGACGCGAGGTCGGCTCAGGAGAGCGGGCGGCCTCGTCTTCGATTCTTCTCTTCCTTGTAGTCGATGAGCCGCTCGACCTTCCGCCAGAGGCCCTTCCAGTCGTTCCGGGGCGAGAGCCCCCACGGGAGGTACGCCCGGAGGAACCGGAGGGCGTCGGTCCTGGTCCGGCCGGGGACGTCGGCCAGGCTGAGCTGGAGCCTCGCCAGGTTCTGGAGCCGTCGCCCCTTCGGGAGCGGGTGGAGGAGCTGGACGCCGACGAGGTCGATCAGCGTCAGGGCGATCTCCTCGGCGGCCGGGTCGCCCTCGATCAGGATGTTCGCCGCCTTGAGGTCGCGGTCGGACATCGAGCGCTCGTGGAGGACCCGCAGGAGCCGGGCCAGCGCCAGGGTCAGCCGCTGGATCTGGGCCCGCCGCTCCTCGGGCGAGGCGAGCGGGAGGACCGTCCTGGCGTAGTCGCCCAGGGTGATCGAGGGCTCGGCCTTGATCGTCACGAGGTACGCCTGCCCCGTGAGCCAGCGACCGAGCGGCCCCCGGCCGGTCTTCACCGCGTAGGCCAGGTTCTGGGGCGTGGGCAGCCCCCGGCTCTTGAGGTGCTGGCCGGCCTGCCAGGCCCGGCCGGCCCTCGACGGCCGGACGAGGTTGAGCAGCGTCTCCAGCGTCTTCTTCGGGTTGAACCGCTTGTAGATGACCCGGGTCGGCCGCCCCTTGACCGTGAGGGTCGTCTCGGCGACCAGGGCCGTCCGCGAGTCCTTGAGGATGACCGTCCCCTCGCGGCGGAAGATCGCCTCGGGGTCGTCGACGATCTCCTCGACGCTCGACGGGTCGAGGTCCCTGGACGCGATGGCCCGGATGTTCTTCTTCTCGTGGACGTTGAAATACTTGTTCCGGCTCCAGCACCGCCGGCCCCACCTCCGCCAGAGCCGCTCGGCCCACGCTCGGGTCGAGCGCTCGATCTCGCGGGCGAGCCCGCGAGCCTCGGGCGCCGAGGGCTCGCGCCGGGCCTTCAGGTAGGCCGTCAGGAACCGGTAGCGGTCCGCTCGGTTGCACCGGCTCCAGAAGTAATGGTTGAGCAGGGCCAGGTTCTCGCGGACGTCGGCCCAGCTCAGCCGGCGGGTCACGCGGAGGGCGTCGAGATCGATGACGGCCAGGCGGAGCGAGTCGTCGGGCTCGATCCGGATCAGGAGGTTGCCGGGGTGGAAGTCCTGGTGGACGAAGCCGGCGTCGTGGAGCCTGGCGGTGAGGTCGGCCAGGACCCGGGCCAGGTCGCGCCTGAGCTTCCCCTGGCGGGCCGGCGGCATCAAGGGGAGCCGGCTCTCGACGAACTCGTCGAGGGGCAGGGTATTGGCGATCTCCTTGGTGACCAGGTAATTCTCCAGGAGGAACCGGCGGACCCTCCGCTCGCCCAGGGCGACCGGGGTGATGGTGGGCACGCCGATCGCTTCGAGCTTGGCGGCCCTCCGCCCCTCGTTCCGCCCCTTGCCGCTGCGGAACCACTGGCGGGCCTTGGCCCGGAAGTTGGGCACGAGGAAGTGCTTGACGTAGACGGAGCCCTCGGGCAGGTCGGCCCGGTAGACGACCCGGTGGGGGCCCCGCTTGACGGTCGTGAGTTGGCCCTTCCGCTTCCATTCGTCCAGGGGCAGCCGGCCGTCGTGGAGCAGCGCGGAGGCCCAGTCGGCGCGGACCCACCAGCCCGTGTCGTCGGACTTCGACCAGTTCCACGCCGGAGGTTCGAACACGCAGGGGCGCGGTCCGTTCTCCGTCCCGGAGGACGAGCGTGTCGGTTCGAGGTCGGGCATGGGGATCATCCTCGTGCCGGTTCACCTGGCCGGGGATACGTCCGGCCGTCGGTCCATCTCGAACGTCGCGATCCGATCGCAGGGCGACTCATGAGGGAGCCAGGGTTTGCTGTGAGGGGGGTAGGATCTCGCCGCTCCGCCGGAGGTCGCGCGCCGCCAACGACTTCGGCCTGGGTAGCGTCCCGGCCCTCGACTCCTGCCCCGCGAGTGGCCGCGAGCCGGCGACCGCGGCGACGAACGACGGGGCCCACGACCCGACCGAGTAATTCGCGACGAGCGAGGCCCTGGCGGCCCGGCCCATCCGGGCCCTGAGGTCCGGGTTCTCGGCCAGCCGGCGGAGCGCCTGGACCCAGTCGTCGGCCGTCGAGACGAGGAAGCCGTCGACGCCCGACCGGACCATCTCGGGATGGACGCCCACCGGGTTGGCCAGGACGGGGAGGCCGGCGGCCTGATACTGGAGGACCTTGAGCCCGCACTTGCCCCGGCTCCAGAGGTCGTCGGGCACCCAGCTCACCCCGACGTCGGCCGAGGCGACGTCGGCGGCCTCCGTCGACTCGGACCAGGGCACGTCGTCGACCGGCAGCGAGTCGAACCGGAGGAAGCGGTCGCAGACCATCCGGAGCCGGACACCGGGGACCTCGCGGCCGATCCGCTCCCAGAGCGGGCGTTGCCGGGCCAGGCCCTCCAGGGTGCTCGACGAGCCGATCCAGACCAGGTTCAGGCCCGGCCCTCGGCGGGGTTCGGCCGCGGGCGAGGCTTGGTCGGCGTCGATGCAGGTCGGGATGACGCGGACCCGGTCGGGCCGGGCGCCGGCCTCCAGGGCACAATCGGCCAGGAACGCGTTTCCGGCGATCACCACGTCCGACATCCCGACCGTCCGCCGGAACCGATCCGCCCGCCGGCGGTTATAAGGCCCTCGGCGGTCGTAGGAGTCGCGGTAGAGCACGGCGTCGTCGAAGTCGAAGATGAGCCGGCGCGTGCGGGATCGGAGGAGCCGAAGCTGCCAGCTCGGCAAGAGCTTGCGCTGGAGGATGACCGCGTCGAATTCGCCCGCCTGGCGGAACTGGAGGAGGCGGTGGAAGAGGCCGGTGGCCAGCGGCTCGATCGCCAGCGACCACCCCGAGGCCGCCAGCGTCGCTTCGAACGCCCGGACCCGGTAGCGGCAGCAAACGTGATTCCGCGCCTCGACCAGCGCGAGTGCCTTCATCCCGTCCTCCCTGACGGCGGCTCAATCCCGGGCCCGAACGACCCGGCGCGGCGGATGTTACCAGATTCCCCGCCGGGTGCCAGCCCGGTTTGACCCTCCCTGGTCCCGGCCGCTCCGATTCGGCCGCTTTGCGTCCCGTCCAACGTCCCGGGCATATTTCTTTATCGAGCCGATGCCCCCGTCGTCGTGAGACATCCCAGCCGCATGGGGCGACCGGCCGGCGTGACTGAAGGCATCCGGGACCGTCTGGGACGATCGTGCCGGCGGCGCGTCTACTTGAGGGCGACGGGACGGTCAAGGTCGTCCTCGACGGCGGCCGATGTCCCGGATGTCCGGTCGGGTCTCCTCGGTAAGTGGCACGCCGGGCCGATGAAACGTCTCTGTTTGTAAAAACTGCCGATTGTGTCCAAAACCTACACGGTTTCGCATTGTCGCCTCCGAGGGCTCCTGTTAAAAGGTGCCCACCCCGAACCCCGGCGGCGACCTTGTCGCATCCGGGGGTGGCATGGAGGCCATGGGTAAACCCGTCCCCGGCGCTGGCCAACCATGAAGAATTTCGCCCGCCTCGTGCGTTTCGCCTGGCCCTACCGGGTCCGGTTCGGGCTTTCCCTGGCCTGTGCCGCGATGGTCGCCGTCTTCTGGGGCGGCAACATCGGCGCCGTGTACCCGCTCCTCCAGATCCTGATCCGCAGCGAGAACTGCCAGCACTGGATCGAGGAGAAGATCGACCTGGCCGACTCGGACGCCAAGGTGCTCTCGGCCCGGCTCGACGAGCTGGAGGCCGTCTCCCGGCTCGACGTGCCCAACGAGGCCAAGCTCAAGCGGCTGGACAGGGCCGTCGGCGATTACGACGCGGCGACCCAGGAACTGCTCCGGTTCCGCCGGGGGCAGGTCAACGCCCGCGACCAGGAAAGGCCTATCGCCGACCTCGGCGCCAGGAAGCCCGGGACAGGACCCCAGGAACTGGCCCATCGGGTCGCCGAGGCCCGGCTCGACGAGCTGAAATTCGACCTGCCGCTGGTCAAGGCCGGTCGTTACAAGGACCTTGACGTCCGCAAGGGCCGCTGGTCCCGCGACCTGGACGACGTCCGGAAGTGGGACGCCCGCTATCGCCGGGCCGAGCCGCTGATCGACAAATATCTGCCCAGCAACGGATTCCGGACGCTGCTCCTGCTGATGGGCCTGGTCATGGTCGGCATCGCGTGCAAGGGGTTCTTCCTGTTCCTCCAGGAAGTTTTGGTCTCCGACCTGACCCAGCTCACGATCTTCGACATCCGCAACCTCTTCTTCCGCCGGACGATGGCCCTCGACCTGGCCAGCTTCAACGACCAGGGCTCGGCCGAGCTTCTGGCCCGGTTCACCAACGACATGGAGTCGGTCCACCAGGGCCTGATGACCATCATGGGCCGGGTGATCCGCGAGCCGCTCCGGATCTTGAGCTGCCTGGCCGCGGCGCTCTGGCTCAACTGGCGGCTCACCTGCCTGGCCCTGGTGCTCGTGCCGGTCTCGGTCTTCTGCACCCACCGGGCCGGCAAGATCATGAAGCGGGCCGTCCGGAAGTCGCTGGAGAGCATGTCGAACATCTACAAGATCCTCCAGGAGAGCCTGCAAGGCATCAAGGTCGTCAAGGCGTTCACGATGGAGCGCTACGAGCGGCGCCGGTTCTTCCTGGAGACCAAGAGCCTCTACAAGAAGAGCGTGAAGGTCGCGATGATCGACGCCCTCTCCGACCCAGTGCTTGAACTGCTGGCGCTGACGACGGTCTCGATCGCGCTCCTTTCCGGCTCGTACCTGGTCCTGAACCACACGACCGCGATCGACTTCGGCCTGTTCAAGCTCCAGCTCTCGTCACGGCCGCTGGAGATCGAGGACCTGCTGACGCTCTACGCGATGCTCGCGGGGATCTCGGACCCGGTCCGGAAGCTGGCCAACGTCCACTCGAAGATCCAGCGGGCCTCGGCCGCGGCCGACCGGATCTGCGCCCTGATGGATCGCCGGCCCGAGGTCGCCGACAAGCCCAGGGCCGTCCGTCTCCCCCGCCACCGGGCGGCGATCGAGTTCGAGGATGTCGGCTTCGGCTACAACGGCCGAGACCCGGTCCTGAAGGGCGTGAACCTGGAGGTCCGCCATGGCGAGACCATCGCGCTGGTCGGCCCCAACGGGTGCGGCAAGTCCACGCTGATGAACCTCCTGCCCCGGTTCTGGGACGTCCAGTCGGGGTCGATCCGGGTGGACGGCCACGATATCCGCGACGTCCAGATCCGCAGCCTCCGCTCTCAGATCGGCATGGTGATCCAGGAGACCATCCTGTTCCACGACACCGTGGCCAACAACATCGCCTACGGGACCCGCCACGCCAGCCGGGATGCCATCGTGGCCGCGGCCAAGCGGTCGTACGCCCACCAGTTCATCATGAACCTGCCCCAGGGGTACGACACGATGCTCGGCGAGGTCGGGACCGGCCTCTCCGGCGGCCAGCGACAGCGGATCGCCCTGGCCCGCGCGATGCTCCGCGATCCCGCCATCCTGATCCTCGACGAGGCCACCAGCGCCGTGGACATCCAGGACGAGGCCCTGATCCGCAAGGCGATCGAGGAATTCGCCCGGAACCGGACGACGTTCGTCATCACCCACAGCCTCGGAGCCCTCTCGTTCGCCGATCGGATCGTCCTGATCGAGGGCGGCCAGATCGCGGCCGTCGGCACCGACGCCGAGCTGCATCGGACCTCGCCGCTCTATCGCCGGCTCCACGACATCCAGTACCACCGCGAGAGCGCCTGATCGGCGGACCTGCTCGTTGCGTCCCGCCTCAATCCGGGTATCTTAGGACTCAGGCCATCGCTCGGCGATGGCCGTCCGGGATCGCCGGCCCTTGAGGACGGATCATGCTCCGGCGAGGCAGTTTGTCGCTCGCGGTCCTCGGACATCTCGCCTGCCTCGGGGCCTGCGCCTCCCTCGGGCAGGTGGGCAACGTCCCCGTCGTCTCGGGCGTCTTCCCGGCGGGCGGGACGGTCGGCCGGGAGGTCGACTGGACGATCACCGGCCGGAACCTGGCCTCGGCGAGGTCGCTCCTGATCTCGGGGGGCGGGGTCGAGGTCGTCTCGCTCGCGGTCAAGGACGAGACCTCGGCGACGGCCCGGGTCCGCGTCGCGGGCGATGCCCGTCCCGGATTCCGCGAGGTCCGGCTTGACGGGCCGACCGGCGTCTCCAACCTGTCCATCGTCCGGGTCGACTCGCTGCCCCAGGTGGCCGAGGTCGAGCCGAACGACTCGCCCGAGCAAGCCCAGCCCGTGCCCGCCGGGTCGGCGATCGAAGGGGTTCTCAAGCCGCTCGACGTCGATCAATTCCGGCTCGAAGGGGCGCCCGGCCAGCGGTTGACGATCGACCTGGAAGCCCGGCGGATCGGGACGTCGATCTCGCCGGTCGTGACCCTGTTCACGACCTCGGGCGGGGCGATCGCCCAGGGTCGCGAGTCGCCGGGGGGGGACCGGGACTGCCGGATGACGGCCATCCTGCCGCCCGACGGCAAGTGCCTCGTCCAGGTCCGGGACAACGTCTACGGGGGGAGCGACCGGGCCCGATACCGCCTTCGCCTCGACCCGAGCCCCTACGCCTCCGGCCTCTTCCCGCTCGGAGGGCCGAAGGGCCGGACGATCGAGGTCGAAGCCTCGGGCGGGAACCTCCTCGAACCCCGGCGAAAGTCGATCACCCTCCCTGACGCGCCCGGTTCGATGGTCGCCCCGGGCGATTTCGACGGCCCCGGCGGCCCGGTCGCGTGCCCCGGCCGGCTGGTCGTCGGCGACGGTCCCGAGATCACCGAGCCGTCCGACCGGCCCGATGGCGGGGCGATCGACGTCGCGACCGGCGTCACGGTCAATGGGCGGATCGGGAGGCCGGGCGAGGTCGACGCCTATCGGCTGAAGGTCAAGGCGGGAGAGAAGGTCCGCGCCCGGATCGAGGCGGCGGCGATGGGCTCCTGGCTGGACTCGGTGATCGTCCTCCGCGACGAGGCGGAGGCGACGCTCGCCGAGAACGACGACAGCAACGAGGCCGTCCGGCCCGACCAGGCCCGGTCCGTGAGCGCCCTGGGCGTCCCCGAAGGGTCGCCGGACAGCTCGGTCGAGTTCGAGGCGAAGGGCGACGGCATCCTGACGATCGAGGTCGCCGATCGCTTCGGCGACGGCGGTCCCGAGTACGGTTACCGCCTGGCCATCGGGCCCGACCGGCCCGATGTCGCGGTCACGCTCCTGCTCGGCAACGCGACCGCCAACGCCGGCGCGATCCGCAACCTCGGCCAGGCCCGGACGGCGCGGACGTCGCCCGGTCAGTTCGGCGTGTTCAACCTCAGGCCCGGCTCGTCGACCCCGATCAACTTCCTGGCCTCCGCCTCGGGCCGACCCGGTCCCGTCGAGGTCCGCGTCGAGGGGCTACCCGAGGGTGTCTCGGCCGAGCCGGTGAGCGTCCGCTTTCCCGGGCCGAACTCCGCGAGCCCATCCCGATCCGAGCCGGTCGCCGACTTCCTCACGCTCAAGGTCGCCCCCTACGCGCAGCCGGGGCTGGGCGAGGTGCGGGTCGTGGCGTCGGCGAGCCCTTCGCCGGGTCTGGTCCTGCATCGAGATGCCACGGCGACGATCGGGATCGACTCGGCCAGCGTCTCGGCCCGGCCGATCACCCGGGTGATCTCGAGAATCCCGCTCAGGATCGTCGGCGAGGCCCGACCGCTGTTCATCGGCCCTCCCGCGCCCCCGATGCTCCGGAAAGTGGGCGTCCCGGGGCCGCTCCTCCAGGGCGACCACGTCGACCTGACGCTCGACTTCAGCGGGCCCGTCGCCGCCGACGACGGCTCGACCGTCGAGGCCCGCGCCGAAGGGGTGGGGCTGGCGACCAACACGGTGATCTCGGACGGGACGGGGCTCGACGACGGGGCGGCGTCCGGGGTGACGGTCCACGTCCTGGCCTCGGCCAGGGCGAAGCCCGGCCCATACCCGGTGAAGGTGTCGTACACCTCCCCGGCCGGGTCGGCGGTGGTCCGCGAGGTGACGGTCGTGGTGAAGGCGCCGATCGAAGTCCGGACGGCCGCCGAGGCGATCTTCCTCAATCCCGGCGACGGGGCGACGATCCCGGTCGAGGTCCGCCGCGAGCCCGGCTTCGACGGCGAGATCGAGCTGAAGGTCGAGGGGCTGCCGAGGGGCGTCAAGCTCGCCAGGGGGGTCACGCTCGGGGCGGTCGTCTCGAAGGGCGAAATCCGTCTCGAGATGAACGCGGACGCCCGGCCGATCGCCGGATCGGCGGAACTGCGGGTCGTCGGGATGGCGCGGATGCCCCGAGGGAACGTCCCCGTCGATTCGAAAATCCGACCGATGATCCGGGCGCGCCCGGCCGACAAATGATAAGAAAGAGGGAAGTCGGCGGCATCCGGGCCCGGCGACGAGGCCGGAGGCCGGCGACTCCCCGACGCGAACGAATAACCGGGTTGGCCGGTGCGTCGACCCCTTCAAGGGTCATCGCGCCGGCACGATCGGGCCCGAAGTCTGGCTGTCAGTTCTCGGGCCGATCCCGGCCCCGTCCAGAAAGGTCAACGCGATGCTTTGGCGACACCTTTGCCTGGCCCGGGCCATCACGGCCGCGGGCCTCCTGACATGCTCGGCGCTCGGGGCCTCGGCCGCGGGCGAGCC
>JAJYDH010000217.1 GCA_021777685.1 Planctomycetota bacterium
TGCCAGCGTCGACACCCCCCTACAAAAAGGCGGATCGAGCCGACTTGGCAATCCATTTGAGCTGCGCCCCTCCTCGTGTTCTTCCTCGCAAATCGGCTTGACCCGGTGATGTTCGGGTTTATACTGTCCATGCGACTACTGCCCGGACCCGGTCGAGGATCGTCGACGTGATCGAGAAGCACCCCGCCTGGACCCGGAGACGGATTGGCCGCGATCGGGTCCACTGGGTCGCGTATGACGACAAGGCCGGCGCCGAGGGCCGGTCGATCGTCGCGCAGGGGTATGCGTCGAGCCTTGTCGAGGCCGATGCCGCCGCTCGGTCGGCCCTGGCCGAGGCGGGGATGTATCGGGCCCGGCGGTCGGGCGGGAGCTTCGCGTCGTCATCGGCGAGCAAGCGTCCCGAGGCCCAACGTCCGTCGAGGTCGGCGGCATCCGCCCCGGCCCGGCCTCGCGAATATCTCTACACCCGCCGTCACCGCGACGAGGACGGCGGGTCGGTCGTCTGCGCCCACCTGGTCGTCAAGAAGACCCCGAGGAAGGTCTATGTGACGCAGCAATCTTGCTGGTGGGCGCGGGTCGGGAGCGAGGAAGAGACGTGGAATCCGGCCGACCGGTCGATCGCCCTCGACCGCGCGAGGCTGGAACAGGACGGCTCGATCTACTCCGGCCGCTATCCGCACTCCAACTTCTACCGGGCCCGCGAGGACGCGGCCGACGAGTCGACGAAGCCCGAGGAGGTCGCCTTCGGCGTGCTCGGCCTCGGGGCGCCTTGCACGCTCGACGACATCAAGGCGGCTTACCGCCGGAAGGCGCTGGAGGTCCACCCCGACCGGGGCGGGAGCCAGGGCGACTTCCGGGCGGTCGAGGACGCCTATCGCCAGCTCGTGATGGCGGCGCGGGATTAGGCGGAATGCCGTTTGACGAATCGTATCGTCAATCCCACGCGGTCTTTCTGTCTCCCCGCTCCCTTCGGGAGAGGGGCCGGGGGTGAGGGGCGTCGCACTTCGAGTGAGGCTCGAACGGGCCAACTCCGAACCCGCTGGCCTTGCCACGACCCTCACCCCGGCCCTCTCCCAAAGGGAGGGGGAGGCAGAAATGATTACACTGCTAAGGGTTATGGTGATTCCGCGTGCGGGGGCACCCCGGGACGCCCCGGCGGCCGACATTCATCACTAATTCCTTGGCAATCGGGCGGGTTCCCTCGTATGTTCGGGCCACCGGGCCGGCGAACGGGATCGCGCCGGGCCGGCCTCCCCGAATTCGACCCGAGAGGACGACGCCATGAACGGATCGCCGAAGTTCCCCGAACTCTCCCGATGGATCTTACGAAGGGCCGGCTGCCTCGCCCTGATCCTGGCCGCCCCGGCCCTCGCGACCGGCCAGGAGGCCCAGCCGCTCGCCCGGTACGTGCCTTCCGAAGGGCTGGCGATCCTGCTCGAACACAACGGCCTGGACGCCAATCCGGCCGCGTGGAAGGGCACGGCGGCGTACAAGATGCTCAACGAGACGCCGCTCGGCGTGATGATGGAGGATATCGCGGTCCAGGTCGTCGACCGCGGCCTCAAGGGCCTGCCCGGCGGGGCGCCCGTCGTCGGCAAGGAGCTGGTCGGGCTCCTGGTCCACCTGGCGAGGAAGGGGGTCGTCGTCGGCTACTGCGGCTCGCTCAATCCCCCCCAGCCCAGGGCCGTGGTGGTGGTGATCCGCGACGCTGCGAAGAACGACGTCTTCAAGCGGCTGATCGGCCGGATTCCGCCGTTCAACGAGCCCGCCGCTCGGAAGGTCGAAGGCCAGGGCGACCGCAAGGTCCTCCAGGTCGCCGGCCCGCCGATCCGCTGGTGGTACGAGAAGGACGACGCCGTCTTCTCGTTCGCCCCGCCCGGGGCCGACGACCCGGTCGTCGGCGTGCTCGACGGGAAGGCGGCCTCCGCCCTCAAGAACCCGATCCGCGCGGCGCTGGCCAAGGCCGGGCCGGGCGAGGTGCCGCTCGGCCTGCTGTTCGTCGACCTCGAAGCCCTGCCGCCGCTCCCGCCGAAGGCGGCCGAGCTGGGCCTGGACGGCATCAAGCGGGTCGAGGCTCGCTGGGCGATCCTCGACAAGGGGCTGGTGACGGCGCTGGGCATCCAGGCCCCCCGGCCTCGGCGAGGGGTCCTCGCCCTCCTCGATCAGCCGCCGATCGGCGCCGCCGCCCGGGTGGTCGTCCCGGCGGGCGTGACCGACTTCTCGATCCTCTCGGTCGACACGATCAAGACGGCCGACACCATCCTCGCCCTGCTCAAGGCGAACGACCCCGACTCGGCGGCCAGGATCGCCCAGTTCGCCCAGCAGTTCCGCGCCCGGACCGGCCTGAGCCTCCGCGACGACCTTCTGGGCAAGGTCGGGCCGACGATGGCCGTGCTCTCGCCCCGGGGGGGGAGCCTGACCAACGTCTTCGGGATGTGGTTCTCGCCCCCCGAGGCCGGGCTCGTGGCCGAGTTGAAGGACGCGAAGGCGTTCCTGGGCACGCTCGACCGCCTGATGGAGGCGGCCAACCGCGAGCTGAAGGCCGCCGGCGCGATGGTCCCGCCCCCGCCCGGCGAGGTGGCCAGGCCGGGCACGGCGTTCGCCGAGTTCCGCAAGCTCAAGGACCCCGAGCAGGGGTATGTCCTCGCCGTGCCCCCCTCGGTCCTGCCGACGCCGGCCCTGCTCCGGCCGACGGTCCTGGTCGACCCGGGCCGGGGCCTGATCGCGATCGGGACCTCGCCCGCCTCGGCCCGCCGGGCCCTCGGGTCGCTCGACCCCAAGGGCGGGTGGACGACGCTGGCCCGCGAGCCCGGCACGGAGGTCTTCGCCCAGACCGACCCCGGCGGCACGCTCCCCTCGCTGCTGGCCAACCTGCCGTCGCTGGTCCAGTTCGTCGGCCTGGCGGCGAGCCAGCCCAACGGGCCGATGGGCCCGCCCCGGCCCGGCGGCCGGCCGCCGTTCCGGCTCCAGATCGACCCCGACTCGATCCCCGACGCCAACGCCCTGCGCCCCTACCTGTTCCCGTCGAAATTCGCGATGACCGCCGACGCGACCTCGATCCGGATGTCGCTCTACCAGGCGTTCCCCCTGCCCGTCCCGCAGATCAACGCGGGGATGGAGACGCCCGTGCTGGTCGCCCTCCTCTTGCCCGCCGTCCAGGCGGCGCGCGAGGCCGCCCGACGGGCCCAGTGCGTCAACAACCTGAAGCAGATCGGCCTGGCGATGCTCAACTATGAGTCCGCGATGGGCTCCTTCCCCGGCGCGGCCGTCGTCGACAAGCAGGGCAAGCCGCTCCTGAGCTGGCGGGTGGCGATCCTGCCCTTCCTGGAGCAGGCGCCGCTCTACAACAAGTTCAAGCTCGACGAGCCCTGGGACAGCCCGCACAACAAGGAGCTGATCCAGTACATGCCGAGCGTCTACGCCTGCCCGTCGAACGGCCCTCCCGCCGAGCCCGGCCTGACCCCTTACCAGGTCTTCGCCGGCCCCGGCTCGCTGTTCTCGCCCGGCAAACCGCCCCGGATCGTCGACGTCACCGACGGGACATCCAACACCCTCATGGTCGTCGAGGCGGCCCGTCCCATCCCCTGGACGAAGCCGGACGACCTTCCCTTCGACATCGCCCAGAACTTCCGACCCGCCGCGCTCTTCGGCGCCGGGTCGAAGCACCCCGGCGGCTTCAACGCCCTGTTCGCCGACGGCTCGGTCCGGTTCCTCAAGATTACGATCAATCCCGTGGTCCTGAAGGCCCTCATCACCCGGTCCGGCGGCGAGGTCATCGGAGGTGGGGCCTTCTGACCCGGCGATCAATCCGGCGCGGCTCGGCCAAAAACCATGTTAATGGCGGCGCGCCGGGGCGAAACTAACACAAGGACCGGACGGCGGGGCGGCCTCGGACGATCGAGGCCGCCCCGTCCCCGTTGGCTTCGTGTTGGAGGGCGAGAGGGTTGGCTTCATCTTGGAAAGCAGGTTGACGACGATTGGGTTCCACCTCTCGATCTTGGGGACGGTCCGTTGGGTTCGGATTCCCGCGCGGCGAACCTCGAACCTGGGCCGGCGAGAGGACGAGGGCCGGGGCACCGCCGATCCCCATCGCCGTGGCGCAAAGGACGTTCTGTGTTGAGTTTATGCATCAATCGGGCTCTTCCTCCGTGATTCTCGGGGCCGGGAGTGGTATAATCGGACCGGGGCATGAGGCCCGGGTCAAAGTCGCTTTTCCGAGAGTTCCCATCCCAATTTCACTCGAATCCCCATCCCACCAGGGCGCCCAGGGCGTCGAAGGTCGGTCCCCGATTCCAGGATTGTCGAGAGGACGAGTCATGGAAGAGGCCGCGAGCCATCCGGGGAGCTTCGCGCCGCGCTCGACGATCCTTCGAAGGGACGCCGGCGGGGCGATCGACCTCGACGAGCCGCCGGCGTTCGGCCCGGCCGGGCTGATCGAGCGGTACCGCTCGATCCTCGACCAGCCCCAGCTCGACTGGACGGAGCGGCACGTTTTGCTCCGGCGGGTCGGCGCGGGGGGGCAAGGGGTGGTCTTCCTCGGCGAGCGTCGGGGGGCCGACGGGTTCCGGCTGCCGGTCGCGCTCAAGGTCTTCTCCCCCGAGCGGTACGAGGACGACCCGACCTACGACGAGGCGATGGGGCGGATGGCCCGGGTGGCCTCGCGGGTGGCCCAGATCCAGCAGGACAACCTGCTCGACGTCCAGAACTTCGTCGCCCCGGGCGGCATCCGGGTCATGGAGATGGAGTGGATCGACGGCTATGACCTCCGCCGGCTCCTGACGCCGGGGATGCTCTCCAGGGCCCGGGAGCGGGTCGGCCCGGATCGCTGGGCGTACCTCAACGACGTGATCGTGACCGCCGGCGCGGTCCAGCCCCGGCTCAAGCCGGGCATCGCCATCGCGGTCCTCCGCGACTGCCTGGCGGCGCTCTCGGCCCTCCACCGCGAGGGGATCGTCCACGGCGACGTCAAGCCGTCGAACATCATGCTCAAGCGGACCGGCAACGCCAAGCTCGTGGACATCGGCGCGGCCTTCGACGTCGAGGACCCCCCGGCCCACCCGACCTGCACCCCGGCCTACGCGGCGCCCGAGGTCCTCGAAGGGGCCGACGGCTCGGCGAGGTCGGACCTGGCCAGCCTCGGCTATGCCCTGGTCGAGATGCTCTCCGGCGCCCCCCTCTTCGCCGGCCTGACCCGGATCGACGAGTTCCGCCGGGCCAAGCACGAGATCCTCGGCCGCCTGCCCGAGGCCCTCCCCGAGGAGGTCGCCCGCAACGAGCTGCTGATGGGCCTGATCACCGGCCTGATCGCCCCCGATCCCGAGCGGCGGTTCCCCGACGCCGAGGCCGCCGACCTCGTCGAGCTGGGCGCCGCCAGCTTCCACCGCCAGCTCGTCATGGGCGACCTGGCCAGCGAGTACGACAACGAGATCCGCGTCTGGCTCGAAGAGCTGGAGGACGACGTCGACCCCGACGAGCCCGACCAGGGCCTGACCGTCTCGCGGTCGGTCGCCGGGACCACCCGGCGGCGGCCGGACGCCCGGAGCACGGCGGCCTCGCTCGCCTGATCGCGGGGCCAGGGGCGGTCCTGGGCGTCCTCGTTCTACCGATCGATTCGCGGCCACTTCTTCCTCCCCTCTCCCGGAGGGAGCGGGGCCGGGGGTGAGGGGCGTCGCATCGTCGATGGCCCGGAATACGGGGCTCGAACGGCGATCACTCGTCCCGCGACGACCCTCACCCCGGCCCTCTCCCAGGGGGAGAGGGAGTCAGATTGCGCTCCGGTCGAATGGTCGAAAAAGGGAGGGTCGATCAGCCCACAGTGGGTCAGGGTGGCGGAAAACAGCCTGAACCCGGAATTAACGGTTGCTGACGTGAATTGAGTCAGGGCGCGAGCGGCCCGGCCCCCAGCCCTTCGAAGATCGACCGGGCCCGGTCCAGGTGATCGCGCCCGGCCGGGTCGTCTCGGCCCAGGAACTCGCCGGTCTCCAGGTGGGCGAGGGCCCGCTCGAATGGCATCGCCAGCCGCTCGGCGTCCCTCAAGGCCAGCCGGTACGCCCGCGCGGCCCTCCGGCGATGGCCGAGCAGGCGGCGGGCCTTGGCCAAAGCGAGCCAGGCCCGGGGCCGTCCCAGCGGGTAGACCCTCGCCATCCGCCAGAGCGACGCCAGGGACAGCCAGGCCGACCGCCGAACGTGCCGGCCCTCGCCGGCCTCCCAGAGGGCCAGGTAGGCGTCGGCGACCCCGGCGTACCCCTCGAAGCTGTAGGAGACCATCGGCGGCGAGAGCCGGATCAGCTTCGAGGTCTCGTCGGCGGCCCGCTCGGCGGCCTCCCAGTCCCGGCGCCGGGCGTGGAGCCAGGCGAGGAGGCCGCCCCGGAGGATCGCGTCGCCGCCGCCGAGCGCCTCGACCGGCAGGGCGAGCGACCGTTCCAGGAGGTCCGCCGCCTCGTCGAGCCGGCCCTGGCGGAGCAGGGCCTTCGACCGGCCGTGGAAGCTCCAGGCGCACGCCTGGTCGTGCCCCCGTCGGCCGGCCTCCTCGCCGAACTCGCGGAACCGCCCGGCCGACCGGTCGTACTCGCCCAGGTAATAGTCGAGCCGGGCCAGCTCGCCGGACGACTCCTCCCACCGCCGCCAGTCTCCCAGGCGGCGGTTCACCGCGACGGCCTCTTCCAGGTTCGGCCGGGCCCGCTCCCAGGCGCCGATCCCGAGGTCGTACATCCCGGTCAACTGGAGGACCCAGGCCCTCGTGGCCACGTCGTCGAGGTCGTTGGCGACCTCGAAGGCGCGCCGCCGGTAGACCTCGGCCAGCGAGTGCGCGGGGACCAGGCCGCAGGCGAGGCACATCACGGCCAGGGCCCGGGCCAGCTCGGGCGAAGGGCCGTCCTCCTCGGCCAGGTTGAGGGACCGGAGGGCCGAGTAGACGCCGATCGCCCGGTCCTGGTCGAAGTAGCAGAGCTGGCCGACCAGGCCGAAGGTCGCCGACGCCAGCCGGCCGGCGTGTCGCGATTCGGAAGGTCCGTCCAGTGGGCGGGCTCGGAGCCTCCGGACGGCCTGCGTGGCGAGCTGGGCGAGGTAGGCCCCGGGGAGGCGGATCGGCGTCGGGATCGGCCGGGCGAGCAGGCTCAGGGCCCTCGCCGCGTGCTCGCGGCTCCGGGCCAGGTGCCCCAGGCTGAGGTGGGCCTCGCCGAGCTGGTACTCCCAGCGGGCCTCTCGCCCGGGGTCGAGCCCCGGCCGGGCCCGGGCGTGGATCTCCAGGGCGCGATCGAGGAAGTCGACGGCCTCCTTGTAGGCCCCGCCCTTGAGCGCCTCCTCGCCGGCCTTCTCCAGGTAGTCGACCGCCCGGTCGTCGTCCCCGGCGAGCGACCAGTGGTGGGCCAGCAGCGGATAGTACGGCGCGAGGTCGCCCGACAGGGTCCGCTCGTACCACTCGGCGACGTCGTGGTGGAGCCGCCGGCGTTGCGAGAACGGCAGGAGGTCGTAGACGACGTCGCGGGTGATGACGTGCCGGAAGATGTACGCCGGGTCGGGCTCGGGCTCGTCCCTCAGGATCAGCTCCAGGCGTGAGAGCGAGTCGAGGTCCTGGGGGAGCCTCGCGCGGTCGGGCTCGATCGGGTAGACGTCTCGCAAGATCCGGACGGCGAACAGCCGGCCGATCACGCTGGCCACCTTCAGGGCGAGCTGGTGCGACGGGGCGAGCCGGTCGATCCGGTCGTTGATGATCCCCTCGACCCCGTCCGGGATGCCGACCGAGGCGAGGTCCACCCCGTCGGCGACCCGGCAGCGATCCCCCTCGAAAGTGAGCAGGCCGGCGTCCCGGAGGGTGTAGGACAGCTCCTCGCAGTGGAGCGGGTTGCCCCGCGACTTCCGGAGGATCAGCTCCTCGGCGGCGGGCGGCAGGGACGCGACGCCCAGCCGGAGCCGGGCCAGCGCCAGGGCGTCGTCGGTCGCGAGGTTGCCGAGCCGGAGGATGTCGTCGGCGACCTGGAGCAGCGCCTGATGTTCCTCCGGGAAGTCCGGGCCGACGGGCCGGGTGGCGACGACCAGCAGGATGCCGCCGACCCCCCGGGCGACCCTCAGCATCAGCGCCCACGACGCCGAGTCCATCCAGTGGGCGTCCTCGACGACCACGAGCTTCGGCCCCCGGGCCGAGGCCCGGCCCAGCAGCCGGACCAGCAGGTCGTTGGTGTTGTCGAGCCGGACCTGGCCGGTCATGTGCCCGGTCAGCTCGTTCTCGGCCAGGTCCAGGGGCAGGACGGCGTCGAGCAGCGGAGCCAGCGGCTCCAGATCCGGCTCCTCGCGGAGCCAGTTCGCGACCCGGGCGAGCCTGGTCTCGCGGTCGGTCGCCTCGTCCGCGCCCAGGAGCGTCTGGAAGATCGGCCGCCAGGCGTGGTACGGGGCCGATCGCTCGATCGGGTCGCCGCCGCCGACCAGCGGCGAGATCCCCGACCCGGCGGCCCTCGCGACCAGCTCGGAGACGAGCTGCGACTTGCCGATCCCCGCCTCCCCCTCGATGACCACCACCCCGCCCTGCCCTCGCCGGAGCCCCTCCAGCTTCCGCGCCAGCGTCGCCAGCTCGGCGTCCCGGCCGACCGTCGCCCGCGAGGCCCCGCAGGGGGCGACCGCGTCGAGCGGCCGGCAGAGCGTCACCTCCCCTTCGATGTTCTTGAGCCGGCGAGACGGCAGCGCCTCGAACTCGTAGCATCCCCGGGCGGCCCTCGACGTCTCCTCGTCGCAGAGGACCTCGTGATGCTCCTGGGCCGCCTGCATGATCCGGGCGGCGAGGTTGACCGCGCGGCCGATGATGGTGTACTCGCGGCGGCGGGCGTTGCCGATCTCGCCGCAGTAGACCCGGCCGGTCGCGATCCCGATGGCGCACTCGACGCCGATCTCGGCGAGGGCCTTGCGGATCGCCAGGCCGGCCCTGATCGCCCGCGCGGGGTCGTCGCGATGGCTCAGCGGCGGCAGGCCCATCGCCGCGACGATCGTCGTCCCCTTCTCGTCCACGCTCAGCTTGTTCAGGCTCCCCTCGTGCCGGTAGAGCCCGGCCTGGACGACCTCGATGATCCGCCGGGCCCGCTCCGCCGCGCCCGGGCGGTCGCAGTCGGTCAGCGGGAGGTTGACGAACAGGACGGTCAGACGCCGCAGCTCCGCGAGCCAGGCGGTCTGCCCGGCGTCGAGCCTGGACCGGATCGCGGCCGGGATGAACGACCTCGTCGCCGCCTCGAAGGTCGGGTCGAGCGGAGGTTCGACGATCGTCGAGGGAGGGGGCTCGGCGACCCCTTTGAGCCGGACACCGCCGTCTTCCAGCAAGTCGCCGGCGCACCCTTGCCACGCCAGGGCCCACGCCTCCCGGGAGAGGACGGCCTCGCCGGGACGGGCGTGGTGCTCGGCCCGGCCCATCTGCACCAGCGGGTCGCCGGCGACCAGCAGCTCCCAGCGGTCGCGGACGCCGCCGACGAACATCGAGGCGACCTCGCCGGCCCCGATGCCCACCTTGCACGCCAGCCTGATCCCCTCGGCCACCTCGTAATCCTGGAGGGTCCGGGCCGCGACCAGCCCGCACCGCGCGGCCCGGAGGGTCGCCGAGGCCAGCGTCTCCCCCTCGCCGACCGGCCAGAGCGCGATCAGGGCGTCGCCGGCCATCTTGACGACGTCCCCGCCCCGATCGGCGATCATCTCGATCAGCCGGTCGAAGTAGGCGTTCAGGGCCGCCGAAAGCTCCTCCGAGCCGCTCGCGCCCCGGGCGGCCAGCCGCTCGGTCAGGATCGTGAAGCCGGAGATGTCGGCGAACAGGACCGCCGCCTCTCGCCGCTCGATCCCCCGGCCCGCCAGCCCCGAGGGCTCGTCGGCCAGCCGGCCCAGGACTAGCGAGGGGATGTAGGCGGCCAGCAGGTCGATCGTCGCGGGCATGGACGGGCTCCGGGCTCCTCGT
>JAJYDH010000218.1 GCA_021777685.1 Planctomycetota bacterium
CGAGAGGTATGCCGGCCCGGCCGCGCCGAACGGGAGAGGACGCGGAGCGTCCCGGACGGCATTCCCACGGAGGACCGTGGGAACGAGGGGCGTCGCGATCCCAAAATCGAGAGGGGCACCCAGAAATTCCGACCGACCGCCCTGCCCCGCCCTCGGATCAGTTCGACGCCTTGGCGGCGCCCTTGGCCGGCTCGGCGGCGGCGCGACGGAGGTTGTCGAGCAGCTTCTTCTGGGTGTCGGTCAACACGCCCTCACACTCGCCGAGCATGCCGGCCTTCTCGGCGAGGATCTGCTTTTCGAGGGCTTCGATCTTCTCGAACCGCTTGGCCTGGATGCCGTAGATGCTGGCCTTCTGCTCGGTGGTCAGGCCGATCTGGCCGAAGTAGTCGGGGACCCGGTGGGAGCGGTCCTGCTTCTTCTTCGCGGGCGGGGTGGCCGGCTTCGGCCCGACCGGCTCCTGGGCGACGAGGGGGATCTGGCCCATCAGGACGACGGCCGCCAGGCCCAGGGCGACGGCACCGCATCGCTTACGGATCGTCATCGATCGTCACCTTTCCGGAAGAGTACGGGCATTCATGAAGGCATCCACGGAGAGGCTATCGAATTTACATGGTTACCCGACCGCATGCCAGGGGATGTTCCCCAAAATCCGCGCGGTGTGTGCCGGCCGTTTCTGGGGTCCGGCCTTTTCTGCCTCCCCTCTCCTTCCGGGAGAGGGGCCGGGGGTGAGGGGCGTGGCATGTCGAGTCGGGCTCGAACTAGCCAATTCCGACCCCGGTGGTGTTGCCAAGACCCTCACCCCGGCCCTCTCCCGGAGGGAGAGGGAGCCAGAAGGGCCCCGAGATTCGGCGGGGGGACCCACGCGCGGTCAGCCGACCGGGAGCGGAAGGTCGAGGACCCGCCGGGCGACCTCGGCGACCTTCGCGACGGCGGCTTCGAGCATCAGCCGGCCCCGCCCCGCGTCGGCCAGCTCGGGATAGCCGACGACGCCGTGGTCGGTGATCCGGCCGAAGTCGCGGGGCCAGGAGAGCCCATTCAGGCCGTCCGGGGTGGAGTCGGGGTCGTCGGCGGCCAGGTCCATCCGGACGAGGTCGGGGCGGAGGTGGAGGACCATCGACGTCTCCATCTCGCAGGCGTGGCCCATGACCTTGCGGGGCCCCCGGCAATGCGCCGCGATCTCCTCCGAGGCGAGGTCCCAGTACGCGGCGCCCGTGAGGATGGCCCTCGGGAAGTCCACATCCAGCCGCCGGAGGGCCACGCGGAGCGGGTCGATGTTCCCGCCGTGCCCGTTGAGGATCAGGGCCCGGCGAAACCCGTCGCGGAGCAGCGGCGTCAGGAGGTCGACCAGCACCTGCTCATACGTCGGCAGCGGGCTCGTCAAGGTCCCCCCGCGAGGCAGGTGATGGTCGCTCGCCCCGAGCCAGAGCACCGGCAGGACCAAAACCCGGTCGCCCAGCGCCCTGTTCACCCCATCCGCCACGCCCCCGGCGAGGATCGTGTCGGTGCTCACCGGCAGGTGCGGCCCGTGCTGCTCCATCGCCGCGATCGGCGCGACGATCAGGGTCGACTCGCGGGGCAAAGATCGGATCGCGGGGGCGGTCATCTCGGCAAAGAGCATAATATGGTTCCAGATCGCCCATTTCAGTAGGCACCGCCCGCGTAGATGCTGACCCAATCGCAGCGAGACTGACCATCCACCCGGAAGGTGTTGGTCACCCGGTATCCTCCGGGCTCGGGGTTCATGATGCGGGTGACTTTCACCTCCCAGGACCCATCGGCGAGCCTGTTCGCCCAAATGCGGTCGGGCTTCCCCGCGCCCTTCGTCGCGAGGTACTTCTCGACGACCCGGACGGCCCGCCGCTCGGCCTCGCTCGGCGGTGGGGGCGGGCGAAGTCGGGGAAGGACCAGGGCGAAGGGGATCGAAAGCAGGGCTACACCGAGAATCAGCACGCGGAGCCGGAATTTAAGTGGTATCGATCGCATTGATTCGTGAACCTATCGATGACGTCCTCGCGCGATCCGTCCTCGCTCCCCGCTCACGCCAGCCGGATCAGCAGCATGATGGCGATCGAGTAGAAGATGATGAGGCCGGTGGTGTCGACCAGCGTGCTGATGAGCGGGGCGGAGACGAGGGCGGGGTCGACCCCGATCTTTCGGGCCATCAGCGGGACGAGGGAGCCGATGCCGTTGGCCCAGACGCAGATTCCCAGGATCGCCAGGGCGATGACCAGGCCGAACGTCGGCGACTCTCGGAGCAGGAGCCAGGTGAAGAGGAAGCCGATCGTCCCGAGCAGGAGGCCCAGGATCAGGCCGGTGAGCATCTCCCGGGCGACAACGCGGGGGGTGTCGCTGGGCTGGATCTGGCCCAGGGCCAGCCCCCGGATGATCGTGCCGACGGTCTGGCTCCCGGCGTTGCCGCCGGTGCCGATCAGCAGGGGGATGAAGGCGTCGAAGTCGATCTCGGCGAACCGCTTGTCGACCCAGTCGAATGAGTGGATCACGTAGCGCGTGACCGTCCCGGCGAGGAAGAGCATCAACAGCCAGCCGATCCGGCGGCGGACGCCCTGGATGACCCGGCCCTGCCAGTAATCCCCCTCGTCGGCGGAGTCGGCGTCGGCGGAGACGCCGCCGAAGGCGAGCATGTCCTCGGTCTGCTCCTGGCGGAGGATGTCCATCGCGTCGTCGTGGGTGACGATCCCGACGAGCATGTCGGAGGCGTCGAGGATCGGGATGGCATAGAGGTCGTACTTGTCGACCTTGCGGGCGACGGCCTCGCGGTCGTCGTCGAGCCGGGCGGAGATGATGTCGCGCTGCATGATGTCGGCGACCTTCACCAGCGGCCGGGCCAGGACCAGCCGCTTGAGCGGGACGATCCCGACGAGCTTGTGGGCGGCGTCGACGACATAGCTATAGTCGATCGTCTCGCGGTCGGGCGACTCGCGGCGGAGCCGGTCGAGCGCCTCGCGGACCGAGAGGCCGGGCGGGAGGGTGGCGTAGTCGGTGGTCATGACGGCGCCGGCGGTCCCGGGCTCGTAGCTGGCCAGTCGGCGGATGTCCTCGCGCTCGGCCTGGGCGAGGTTCCGCAGGATCTCGTCGGCGCGGTCGTCGTCGAGCCTGTTGACCAGGTGGGCGCGGTCGTCGTGCGACATCAGGTGGAGCAGCGAGGCGGCGTCGGCCGGCGGCATCCCCTCGACGACGCGGACCTGCCGCTCGGGCTCGACGTAGCTCATCACCTCGGCCTGCATCCGGTCGGGCAGGAGCCGGAGCGCCGAGTCCCCCTCGCCGTCGCCGAGGTCCTCGATGATCTCGGCGACGTGCGCCGGGTGGTGGTCGGAGAGGAACTCGCTGAGCGCCGACGTCTCGCCGGCGTGGATCAACTCCAGCAGGTCGGGGACCAGCAGCGGATTACGGAGCATCGCGGCCGGTCCTCCTATTCGAGCCGGACGGTCCCGGCTGTTCAACAGATTTCGTCAAAACCGGCGGGCTTCTTCCCCTTCGAAGACGCTCTGGGCCTGAGGCTGGGCGGCACGATCAATCGGGCGCCGATCAGGATCAATCCCAGGTCGAGAAGCGTCACGACCACCCCGACGCCAAAATGGCGATCGAGGAAACCGAACCACCCATCTCCAATCCTCAACGCCTCATCGAAATTGACGCGGATGGCCGGCGTCAAGCACACGCCGCTCATGACCACCCCGATTCCGAGGAGCTTGCGAATCAGCTTCAGGACCAAGATCGACACTCCCTTGCCATGACGTCAATCGGGCGGCCTGGCCCCGATCACATCCTTCCCAAGATACGGCCGGAGCACCTCTGTCACGTCGGAGTTTCGAGTCATATCCCGAGCTGTCCCAGGGCTGCATCGAGCTTGCCGAGGAATTGCAACCCGACGGCATGAAGCTCGCCCCCCAGCTCTCGATGAATTCGAGGTGGGCCCTCCCAGAAATCGGCCTTATTTCCGCTGACGAACAGTCGGGGCTCGGAAAATCGAGCTTGGTCTAACCGTCGGGAAAACTCCAGGTAGTGCTCCAGATGGATCGAGTCCTTGATGGCACCTTGATGCGAGGGTCGCCGTCGTTCCATGACGCGGACCAGGGCCCTCTCGACGCACGGGTCGTCCCTTTCCAGGACCATTGCCCGATCCATCAAACGCTCCGCGAGTTCGACCAGGGCTTGGACGAGCGGCAAGCTCGCGAAGTTGGCGGGCGGTTCGGCGGCCTGGATCTCGACATGGCCGCAGGAATTCAACACCCTCGCAATCCGCCGGTCCGTCTCCCGGAGATGGGCGGAGGCTCGTTTTCCGACCGCATCGACATTCTGCTCCCATTCATGACGGACGAGGTAAGTGATCACGGGTTGGATATTGTTCGCGCTGGAGATCAACGGATCGACCAACCTGTGGACCATCGCGGAGTGGTTGTTTCCATCCTCCTCGAAGCCCCGGACGACGTCCAGGAAGTCGCATGTATCCAGGCAGAGGATCGGCCTGGGATCGGCGATGAGGGTCGCCGCCGCCTCGGCGATGGTGATCGCTCCTTTCACTCGACCCTGGCCTCGTCGTAGTCGTTCAACATCGAAAGGCCCTCCTCATACCACTCGATCAGTTGATGGCGTTGCTCCTCGGGCCAGCCGGAATCGTCGAGCCACCAGTCGAGTTCCTCCCGGTCGAGCGCCGACCCGTCGATGTGCACCTGGGTGACGAAGCGATTCCATCGGAGCCGGTCGAGAGGTCGGATCGTCTGATTATCGGCCGACTCGGAGAACAGTCTCAGCTTCTCGAGGGCCTTCCAGGAGAGGATCTTCTCCAGCTTAACTCGGAACGGATCGATCCTCGCCTCCACGTCAAGGCCATCGACGACCGGCTTGAGGAAACCTTCCTGGAATTGGTCGAGGATGCGATTATATTGCTCCTCGGTGAGGTGGACACGCTCGACTGGCAGGATGCTGGAAACCTCAAGTCGGTCGTGCATTTTCCAGAGCAAGAGGCGCGACGGCGGCTGGTCCGGACCATCCGGTGTCCTGAAACAGTACGTTGACGGCCTCGCGTTGGAGGGGTGCCAGAGCCGTTCCTCGATCGACCGATCGCGCTTCCAACCGTTGTCGGGAGTGGCCTCGATCCGTTCCACGAGCTTCGCCACCTCGGCTGGTTCCCCCCGGATGATGAGTTCGTTGACCTTTCGCATGACTTCGCCCCCCCGATCGTACGTGCCCCCGGACATGGCGGCTCATCGAAAATCGCCAACACGATCCTTCACGGCGGGTCCTTCCCATCGCTTCAAGGTCGGCAACTTGAGGAGCCAAACGCCCATGAGCGCCGGGACGAGAGTCAGCCCAAGGCCTGCCAATCCGGCGCCGGACGCGGCTCGATCCCGAAATTCCGCCCATTGAAAGGCGTCGATCAGTTCAGGATTTTTCATGCCGGCCAGGTACAGGTAGGTCATCGTCAAGATCAGGCTGATCAGGATCAAGAACGCTCCCAAGACCTTCGAGAAGATGATTACCGTCAGGGCACAGAAGCTGAGCAGATCCTTCATCCCGATGGCCCTTCGGTCGTTAGGCAGGCGGCAGCTTCGCCCCGATCACATCCTTCCCAAGATACGGCTTCAACGCCTCCGGGACATCCACCAGCCCGTCGGCCCTCTGGTAGTTCTCCAGGACGGCGATCAGGGCCCGGCTCAGGGCGACGGCGGTGCCGTTGAGGGTGTGGACGAACCGGGTACCCTTCCGCCCGGTGGGCTTGTAGCGGATGTTGAGGCGGCGGGACTGGTAGTCGGTGCAGTCGGACGTGCTGGTGACCTCGCCGTACTCGCCGCCTTCGCCGCGGCCGGGCATCCAGGCTTCGAGGTCGAACTTGCGGTAGGCCGGGCCTCCGAGGTCGCCCGAGCAGATGTCGAGCACCCGGTAGGGGATGCCCAGTTCGGCGAAGATCTCCTCTTCGAGGGCCAGGATCTCGGCGTGGATCGCGCCCGAGGTCTCCGGGGTCGAGTAGGCGAACATCTCGACCTTGGTGAACTGGTGGACCCGGTAGAGGCCCCGGCTCGCCCGGCCGGCGGCGCCGGCCTCGGTCCGGAAGCAGTGCGAGAGGCCGACGTAGCGGAGCGGCAGGTGGGCCTCGTCGAAGACCTCGTCGGCGTGCATCCCGCCCAGGGTGATCTCGGCGGTGCCGATCAGGCAGAGGTCGGAGTTCTCGACCGAGTAGACCTGCGTCTCCTCCCCCCGGGGGTTGAAGCCGATCCCCTCCAGGATGCTCACCCGGGCGAGGTCGGGGGTGACGATGGGGATGTAACCCCGCCTCGCCAGCTTGCCGATGGCGAACTGCTGGAGGGCCATCTCCAGGAGCACCGCGTCGTTCTTGAGGAAGTAGAAACCCGTCCCCGAGACCTTGCCGCCGGCCTCGAAGTCGATCAGGTCGAGCGCCTTGCCGATCTCGACGTGGTCCTTCGGCTTGAAGTCGAAGGACCGGGGGGTGCCGACCTTGCGGAGTTCCTGGCTCAGGTCCTCGGTCGCGCCGATGGGGGCGTCGGGGTGGGTGAGATTGGGAATCCGGCCGAGCCTCTGCTTCAGCTCGGCGTCGAGCGCCTTGAGCCGCTCCTCCCCCTCGCCCGACTCCGCCTTGAGCCGCTTCCCCTCGACGACCAGTTCGCCCCGCTTGTGGGGGTCCTTCTCCTTGCCGGTCGCCTGGGCCACCTCGTTCTGCCGTCGACGGGTCTCCTCGACCCGGTGGAGCAATTCCTTCCGCTCCCCCTCCAGAGCGACGACGCGGTCGACGTCGTCGAGGACGTCGGCCGAGACGTTGCGGTCCCGGCAGTTCTGCTTGACGGCCTCGACGTTGGCCAGGACGTATTTCAGGTCGAGCATGCGAAAACCTTCGGCGGTCGTTGGAGGGGGATCAATTCGGGGCGAAGAACGCCTCGACGGGGATCGGGGCCAGCGCCGCCGGGCCGGTCGTCGGGTTGCCGATCTCTCCGTCGAGGAGCTGGCCGGCGCGGAGGGCTTCAAGCTTTCGATAAACCGGATCGGCCATCGGGCCGCTGGGTTCGGAGTAAACCTCAAGGGAGCCGTCGGCGATGTTGGCGATGCACGCGATCGGGATACCCGCGTGGGCATAGCGTGACATCCCGGCCCGGTCGATCCGGACGGCGTCAAGGTCCGCGGCGACCTCGACCACCAGGCCGACTTCGGAGGCGATTGGATGTCGCTTGACGTATGTGAGGATCGAACCAACGGCGACGGCCAGGTCTGGCTGCGGGGCGCTATCGCCATGAGGACCTCCCCTCAAGACGATCGGCTGCTCGGCCCGGACATACCAACCGACCGGGACGGCCGCCCGGAGCGCTTCTCTCCCGAGGTCCACGGACGTCGTATGGTGCGAACTGATCGGCGTCTGGTTCACCAGGAATCCGTCGAGGAGCACGACCCGATCCTTCGGGCCGAGCAGCCCAATCTCGGCGATCCGCTCGTAGAGGTCGTACGGCATCCGGTAGAGGCTCGGCGCGGAGACGGGCATCGGCATCGCGAGCGGCGTCGGTGGCGGCACCATCGGAGACTCGGTCGACGCCGAAGGCGGGGTGGATGGCAGAATCGCGGTGGCCATCAGGCTCCTCCCGATTTCGAGACCTCTTCCTTGGCCAGCTCGGCCAGGAGGTGGGCGCTCGCCTTGATCCCCCGGTGATAGTCGGCGAGCGAGAACTTCTCGTTGGGGCCGTGGAGGTTGTCGTCGTTCTGGCCCCAGCCGAGCAGGAGGGTGTCGACGCCGAGGTTGTCCTTGAGGAGCCCGACGACCGGGATCGAGCCGCCCTCTCTCATGAAGACGGGCGGGGTGCCGAAGCCGGCCTCGATCGCCCGGCTCGCGGCCCGGACGCCCGGGCTGTCGACGCCCACCAGCACCGCCGGGGCTCCGTGGTGCTCGATCACCTCGACCGTCACGCCGGGGGGCGTCACCTTCGCGACGTGGGCGCGGAACTGGGCGGCGACCCGCTTCGGGTCCTGGTCGGGCACGAGCCGGAAGCTCAGCTTGGCGCCGGCCGTCCAGGGCAGGACGGTCTTCGGGCCGGGCCCTTGATAGCCTCCGTAGATGCCGTTGACGTCGCAGGTCGGCCGGGCCCAGCGCCGCTCCAGGGTGGTGTAGCCGACCTCCCCCTCCAGCGACGGCGCGCCCGTCTGCTCGCGGAACTCCTCCTCCGAGAACGGCAGCCTGGCGAACTCGGCGCGTTCCCAGGCTTCCAGGGGGCGGACGGGGTCGTAGAACCCGTCGATCGCGATCCGGTTGTCGGCCCCCTTGAGGCTCGCCAATATAGAGGATAGGGCGTTGAGCGGGTTGGCGACCGTCCCGCCGAACATCCCGGAGTGGAGGTCGGTCTTCGCCCCCTTGACGATCAGCTCGAAGTAGGCCAGCCCCTTCAGGCCGTAGGTGATGGCGGGGATGCCGGGGGCGAACTGGCTGGTGTCGGAGATCACCGCGTAGTCGCAGGCCAGCTTCTCGCGGTTCGCCTTCACGTAGGCTTCGAGGTTCGCCCCGCCGACCTCCTCCTCCCCCTCGATCAGGTACTTGACGTTCACCGGCAGGCCGCCGCCGGCCTTGAGCCACCCCTCGGCGGCCTTGAGGTGGGTGAACATCTGCCCCTTGTCGTCGGTCGAGCCGCGGGCGATGATGTTGCCGCCGACGACGGTGGGCTCGAACGGCGGGGAGGTCCAGGGCTCCAGGGGCTCGGGGGGCTGGACGTCGTAATGCCCGTAGACGAGCACCGTCGGGCGGCCCGGGGCGTTCAACGACTCGGCGTAGACGAGCGGGTGGCCCTTCGTCTCGATCAGCCCGGCCGACCCGATGCCCATCGCCCGGAAGTCGTCGAGGAGGAACTCGGCGGCGCGTCGGGTGTCGGCGTCGTGGTCGGGTTGGGCGGAGATGCTGGGAATCCGGAGCAGGGCCTTGAGCTGCTCCTCGAAGTCCCCCCTGTGGGCATCGAGATACGCGTCCACCCGGTCGATCGCCATGACAGGCCCACCCTCTCGCCTCGCGGTTCGTCCCGACCCCCTCGACGCGCGGACGCCATTTGGCCCGCGAGCCAGATAGTATAGCAGAGTGGGACCCGGACGGGCGACGGGAAGGCCGGGACTCGCCCGGGTGCCCCTCTCGATTTTGGGATCGCGACGCCCCTCGTTCCCACGGTCCTCCGTGGGAATGCCGTCCGGGACGCTCCGCGTCCTCTTCCATGCGGCGAGGCCGGGCCGGAGGACGACGCGGAGCGTCGAAGACGGCATTCCCACGCGGAGCGTGGGAACGAGGGTCTACGCTCTCGGCGATGTCCAAATTCGAGAGGGGCACCCGGACTCGCCCGGCGGCGAATCTCGGACTAGACTGGGAGAAGGACCGGGCGGGTAGTTGACTGATCGAAGCATCCGGCGGGATTCTGGAGGTCGGGAGCCTTGTGCGGGGCGTCGGCGGGGAGTTACAACAGTTCGGTGTTTTTGAAGAAATGACGACCACCCCGGAATCCGTCGCGGGGCATCGAGATTCGCTCAAGTTGTTGGGGCGTATTGCCGAACAGGGCCGATCGGTGACGCTTTTGGGGGACTGGCACTCGCTTTGCTTTAGAAAATCTCGTCGAGATCAGACAGACCCGGCCGTCTCGGACTTCATGGAACGATCGTATCGCGTCGTGTTGGAATCGGTTGGCTTCGTGCGTTCGCTTCACTTTGATTTTACAACTCGGCCGATTTTCGCCGCCAAACGTGGTATATATACGAGGAACGGCATTGAAGCGGTGCCAATGGAGAGGCAACCGTCCCCGGGGTGGCTTTCGACTCCCTTGGGCGCGGTGCCTGACGAATCCCTGGGATGGCTAGGT
>JAJYDH010000219.1 GCA_021777685.1 Planctomycetota bacterium
ACCAGCGGGATGATCTCCTTGGCCAGCTCCAGGACGGTGATCTCCGAGGGGTTGCCGATGTTGACCGGCTCGTTGAAGTCGGCGTGGAGCAGGCGGTAGATCCCGTCGACGAGGTCGGTGACGTAGCAGAACGACCGGGTCTGGTCCCCCTGGCCGTAGACCGACATCGGCTCGCCCCGGAGGACCTGTCCCATGAAGGCGGGGAGGACCCGGCCGTCGTTGAGCCTCATCCGGGGGCCGTAGGTGTTGAAGATCCGGACGATCCGGGTCTTGACGCCGTGGTAGCGGAAATAGGCCATGGTGATGGCCTCGGCGAACCGCTTGGCCTCGTCGTAGCAGCCTCGGGGGCCGATCGGGTTGACGTTGCCCCAGTAGTCCTCGCGCTGGGGGTGGACGTCGGGGTCGCCGTAGACCTCGGAGGTGCTGGCGAGCAGGAACCGGGCGTCCTTGGCCTTGGCCAGGCCCAGCGCGTTGTGGGTGCCGAGCGAGCCGACCTTGAGCGTGGCGATCGGGTGGGCCAGGTAGTCGGCCGGGCTGGCCGGGCTGGCGAAGTGGAGCACGTTGTCGACCGCCCCGTCGATCTCGATCGGCGCGGAGACGTTGTGCTCGACGAACCGGAAGTGGGGGTCGTCCAGCAGGTGGGCGATGTTCCGCCGGTGGCCGGTCAGCAGGTTGTCGACGCAGACGACGTCGTGACCTTCGGCCAGGAACCGCTCGCAGAGGTGCGAGCCGACGAAACCCGCCCCGCCCGTGATCACCGTTCTCGGCATCCTGATGTCTCCGATCCTTCGATGCAAGTCCAAGGTTGAGGGCCAATCCGTCCCTTTTGTCGAGATCACCATACTACCCGAGGGCCGGTCTTGGCAACCTGAGCCGCCCCTCTCTCCTCTGTTCCGCCCCTTCGCCGCGGCGCGAGGTTGGGCCTCCTCATCTCCGCGCCGTGAGGAGTACAATGCGCCCATGAACACCGTCAGCCTGCAAGACTTGCAACGGGATCCCGCCGGCCTACTCGACCGCGTCGAGGCCGGCGAGCGACTCGTTGTTGCCCGCGAGGGCCGCCCGGTGGCCGAACTTCGCCCGCTCGCGCCGCCCGCCCGCGAGCCGCGGCCGTTCGGGCTGGCCGCCGGGTCGTTCGCCGTCCCGACCGACTTCGACGCCCCGCTACCCGACGACCTCCTTCGGGGGTTCGAAGGGCGATGAGGCTCCTGCTCGATACCCACGTCTTTCTGTGGTCCATCACCGCCGACCCGAGGCTGCCCGCGATCTTCCTGGCCGCCATCCGGGAGCCCGCGAACGAAGTGTACCTGAGCGCCGCCTCGATCTGGGAGGCGGTCATCAAGTACGGCTTGGGAAAGCTCCCCGTCCCCGCCCCGCCGGCCGACTACCTGCCGTGGCAACGGGACGCTCACGGCATCGCCGCGCTGCCGATCGACGAGGGTGCGATGACGCACCTTGCCGGCCTCCCCTCGCTCCATCGCGATCCGTTCGACCGCCTGCTGATCGCCCAGGCCCTTCAACACGGGCTGACTATCGCCACCGTCGATGCCGACGTTGCCGGGTATCCGATTTCTCGACTTTCCATGGCCTGACGGCCTGGTTCAGCGAACCGGCCCGGCGGGAAAGGCCATGATAGTGACGAGGAGCGGCGGGCCGGGTCGGCCGCAGTGCGAGGTCAGGCGGCGGGTGGATCAAGGAACGTAGTCGGGCGGCTCGACCTCGACCGGGCCGGGCCCGGGGAGGGGTTCGAGCCCTCGGAGCCGGCGGGCCCACGACCGGGCCCGTTCCCAGAGCCGCTGGAGACCGGTCGGCGGGCCGGGCTCGACCTCGGGCGGCTCCAGGCCGAACGGCCGGGCCTCGACCTGGTATCCCATCGACCGGATCTCCATGACCATCACGCAGGCGGCCACCATGTTGTGGCTGTGGACGGTGAACCGGGCCCGGCGGAGGTGCCGGCGCGGCTCCTTGCCCAGCCAGCGGACGACCTCCATCCCGCAGTCCTCGCGGTCGACGTCGACGTAGTGCTCGCCGCCGAGGTCGTGGTCGAGGTGGACCTCGTCCCACTCCTCGGCCAGCTTCGCGACGCACTCGGGGACGGTCTGGACCCAGACCGCGTCGGGGTGCGCCTCCAGGAAGGCCGCCGCCCGCTCGGGGTCGTCGTCCAGGAACAGTCTCCGGGGGGGCTTCCTCGACCAGAGCGGCATGGGGGGTTCGGGGGGGCGTGGGCTCAGCGGGTCGTTTCCGGTGCGGATGTGACCGCCGGGTCCTGCCAGCGGGCTCGGACCTCGGGCAGCGGGTACTCGGTGAGCGGCAGGCCGGAGCCGGGCAGTTCGAGGAGCCGGAGGTAGCCCCGCGTCACCCGGGCCTCCTCGGCGGCGACGAATTCCGGGTCGAGCCCCGACCTGGCGAAGAGGCCCTCGGCGACCACCGGCTCGAACCCCTCGGCCGCGATGAACTGGGCCAGGGCCGGGTTGCAGCGGATGTGCCGCTCCTTCGAGACGTGGAGCGTCTCGGGGTCGACCTCGCCCAGGACGTACCGGAGGTACAGGTCCGACTCGTCGATCGTCTCGACCTCCTCGCCGCAGACGTCGCAGAGATAGCCTTGGTCGCAGAGGGCCATCGGGGCGTCTCCTCCGGTCCTGGGATGGGCGATTTTTCGATCCTACCGATCGATCATCGGCCATCCGATCATCGACCATGCCGGGCGCGATCAGCCGAGCAGGTCTTCCATCGAGTAGAGCCGGGGGGGCTTGCCGGCCAGGAACTTCGCGACGTCGAGCGCCCCTCGGGCGAAGCCGTCGCGGTTCAGGGCCCGGTGCGAGAGTTCGAGGCATTCGCCCATCAGGCCGAAGACGACGGTGTGCTCGCCCGGGTTGTCGCCGGTCCGGAGGGCGTGGACGCCGATCTCCCCCCGGGGACGCTCGCCCGTCTGGCCCGATCGGCCGTGGATGATGCTCTCCGAGCCGATCGCCCGGGCGGCGATCTCGGCCAGCCGGAGCGCGGTGCCGCTGGGGGCGTCCTTCTTGAAGTGGTGGTGCCGCTCGACGACCTCGATGTCCGCCGAGTCGCCCAGCGCCCGGGCCGCCTCGCCGACCAGCCTCATCAGCAGGTTGACCGCCCGGCTGGTGTTGGGCGAGATCAGCACGGCGATCCGGTCGGCGTGCTTCGTCAGGGCCGCCTTCTGCTCCGGCTCGAACCCGGTCGTGCAGACGGCCAGCGGGATTCCCTTCGAGGCGCAGACCTCGGCGATCGCCAACGACGCGGCCGGGGTCGAGAAGTCGATCACGACGTCGACCGCCCTGGTCAGGTCGGCTTCGAGCGGCACGCCCAGCGGGGCGAGGCCGGCCGTCGGGCCGACGTCCGAGCCCAGGCCGGGATGCCCCGGACGGTCGATCGCCGCCCCCAGCGTGAACGAGGGGTCGTCCTGGATCAGTTGGATCAGCCGGGTCCCCATCCGGCCCGAGGCGCCGTGGATGCCGACCGAGAGCGGTTTCGCGACCAAAGTGGGAACCCCCGCCGAAGTGGGCCCATCCAAGACGCTTCCCCGCGCCGGATGGGTCTCGCCCTGATCCCGGCCATTCTACCCGAACCCCCGGCCGATCGCGAGGCCATGAATCCCGGATGGCCGAGGGCCTTCGACCAATTCGAGGCCATTTCCCAAACGAACCCATTTGCGGCATCTCTCGACCACAACGCGACTTGAGGCGAGTGTCCGCCCCTCGATCATAAGATCGCGATTGGCGAGGCCGTTCGAACACACAATCTTCGAGGGTGGGCGATCTTCTCCGGCCGGTCGGAGGTCCCGCCGGCGGATCGGGGGCTTCAACGCCGCCCCGCGCGGGCCGCCAGCTCCTCGATGAATCGGGCATGCTCGGGCGTGGCCAAGCCCCGCTCCAGCGCGGCGATCAGGCCGTTCAAGTTCTCGGAGAACAGCGCCTCCGGGTCGAGCCAGAGGCCGGGGAAGACCTCCGACCGATAGATCCCGTCGTCGTCCGGGGGCATCTCCTCGTACCGACCCTCTCGCCGGACGAACCAGCGGACCTCGGCCGGCTCGATGCCGACGAACAGGTATTCGAGCACGCCCGCTTTTTCATAGTCGGCCTTCTTCGGGCCGAGGTCATGCGAACGGCTCGACTGGCCGACCTCGACGACCAGTTCCGGCGGCCCGACGACATAGCCGCCCTCGACTCGAGCCCGCCCGCCCGTCTTTTCGAGCAGACGAAGTTGGATGTCCGGCTGGACCTCGGAATCGTCGCCGAGGATGGTCGAGACGTTGTGGACGCCACGGACGCCCGGGGTGAACCGTTGGTAATGGGCCGTCCAGCCGCCCAGGGTCGCCTTGAGGCAGCCCTCGTCCTCGAAGGTTGGGGGAACCCAATAGACCACGCCGCCGATCAGCTCGAACCACTTTCCCTCGGGCATCACCGCGTACTGCTCGTGGAAAGTCCGCTGGTCGAGCCGCTGGCCGGCTTCGAGCGAGGGCAGGACGCGGGGTTGGGGGCGGTCGATGGTGCTCATCAGGGCGGCCTCCCTGTGGCTAGATCCGGCGGGATGCTGATCCAGGCGAGACTTCAGGCGATCGTCCCGACTTCCGCAGGTGTCCCAACGAGGAGCCTCCCGGTCGGGGTGGGGACGAGACGGAGGGAGCGCCCGGGGGCTGTCGCGAGCAACCGGCTCATCGGGCATCCGACCGCATGGAACGGGCAGCGAAAATCGGCAGGGATCAGCCCCGAGGCCAGACAGGCCCGGGCCTCGGGATGGGCGGTGCAGCCGATGTGGAAGGTCCGGGATGTCGGCTCCCAGACGGGGAACTGCTCGGGGTGGTCGAGCATGTGCTCGAAATACCCGGGCCCCCATTCGGCCAGGCCCCACGCGTCATCGTGGGGGACGAACCGGCCGCCGATGACGGCCGGAACGGGACCCGAGGGATCGTCGGCATCGATCCCGAAGAAGCAGCCGTCCCGACGCCCGTCCCAGAGCGAGATGACCTCGGCCCTGGCGTCGTCGTGGAACGCTGCCCACCACGCCTCGACGTCCCGGGACGTCGAGGCGGTCAGGCCGTCGAGGAGCGGACGAGGGATCGGGTCCATTCCTCGGGACTCCGGATCGGCCCGGCTCAGGCGCTCTCCTTCTTCCGCTCCTTGGCCGTCGGGATCGGCACGGGGGGGGTGTCGAAGAGCTTCTTCTCCTTGCGGACGACCTCGGGGGTGACGACGTACTTGCCCTTCTCCTTGGCGGCCTTGTCGGGCAGGTCGTACATCACGTCGAGCATGATCTCCTCGACGATCGAGCGGAGCCCGCGGGCCCCGGTGTCCTTGGTCTTGGCCTTCTTGGCGATCTCGATCAGGGCCTCGGGGGTGAATTCGAGGTCGGCCTGCTCCATCTCGAAGAACCGCTTGTACTGCTTGACCAGCGCGTTCTTGGGCTCGGTCATGATCTGGACGAGTGCGTCCACGTCGAGCGGCATCAGCGGGCAGGTGATCGGCAACCGGCCGACGAACTCGGGGATCATCCCGTATTCGAGGATGTCGTCGGACGTGACCCGGTCGAGCAGGGCCCCCAGCTCGTTGTCGTGCTGGGCCTCGGTCTGGCTGCCGAAGCCGATCGTCTTCCGGCCGACCCGCCGGGCGATGATGTTGTCGAGACCGACGAACGTCCCGCCGCAGATGAACAGGATGTTGGTCGTGTCCATCTGGATGTACTGCTGCTCGGGGTGCTTGCGCCCGCCCTGGGGCGGGACGTTGGCGACGGTCCCTTCGAGCATCTTCAGGAGCGCCTGCTGGACCCCCTCGCCGGAGACGTCGCGGGTGATCGAGACGTTGTGGTTCGTCTTGCCGATCTTGTCGATCTCGTCGATGTAGATGATGCCCCGCTGGGCGCTCTCCAGGTCGAAGTCGGCGGCGTGGAGGAGCTTGAGGAGGATGTTCTCGACGTCCTCGCCGACGTAACCGGCCTCGGTCAGCGTTGTGGCGTCGCCGATCGCGAAGGGGACGTTCAAGATCCTCGCCAGGGTCCGGGCGAGCAGGGTCTTGCCGCAGCCGGTCGGGCCGATCAGGAGGATGTTCGACTTGTCGAGCTCGATCTCGGTGTCGTTGTCCTCGGCGTGGACCAGCCGCTTGTAATGGTTGTGGACGGCGACCGAGAGGACCTTCTTGGCCCGGTCCTGGTCGATGACGTAGGCGTCGAGCTGCTCCTTGATCTCGCGAGGGGTCGGGATGTCGGTGAAGAGGGTCTTGGGCACCCCCCGACGACGCCGCTCCTGGTCGAGGATCGACTGGCAGAGTTCGATGCATTCGCCGCAAATGTAGACGTCGCCAGGCCCTTCGACGAGCGGGCCGACGTCGCGGTAGCTCTTCCGGCAGAACGAGCAGTAGGCGTTCTTCTTGGTGCCGCTGGTGCTGGTGGGGGGATTGCCCCCACCGCCGCCGCCCCGCTTTCCCCCGCCGCCCGACGAGCCGCCCGTGATGTCCTTACCCGATGGCATGCCTGGTCCTTTCGTCCCTCGAAAGCGGGGGAACCCGGCCGTGGAGCGGCCCCGGGTCGGATTGGAGCGGATCGGCGAACGAGGTCGGGGCAATGCCCGCCGCGTCGCCACGTCCGAGGGAATCAACACACGGGTTTCGAGGACAGCCCGGCCCGTTCGTCCCGGCGGAGGCCCACATCCGTGATCGAAAGTCTCCCGACGGCCCTCTCGGGACTATCGGACATTCTCCCCGCCGTCCGCCAACTGACTCATTCTAAGGTACGTTTCGACTCCACGCAAGGCGACGCGGCCAAGTCGGATTGGCCGGATTTGCCAGGATCGCCCCGGCCGGGACCGCCCGATCAACCCTCCCGGCCCCGGGCCAGCCAGGCGACGACCCGGCGAGTGCCGGCGGACATGGTGTACGCCCCGAGCGCCTCGACCGGCTCCCAGGCGACCTCCACCAGCCCGGGGCCCGGCCCCGGCTCGCCGCCGAGCCAGGTCGCCGGGTGGACCCCGAGCGTGACCCGGTGTGTCGTGACTCCGAACTTGACGGACGTCGAGGCCGGGCCGACCGACGCCCGGACGCCGGTCAGTCGGCGGACCCCCTCGGCCAGGTCGTCCCCCTTGACGGTCGGGCGGCCCGCCGGGTCGGGGCCGGAGATGTGCAGGGTCGGGAATTCCCAGAAATGCTCCCAGAGCCGCCCGGGCCCTCGCTTGACGATCAGCAAATCCCGTTCGCGGGAAATTGGGATGCAGGCCTCGGAAACCTCCTTCGGCGGAGACTTCGGTGCCGCGACCGGGATTCTGTCCTGGACACCTAGTTTGCGGGACAGGCAATTGGCCGCCACCGGGCAGGCCAGGCAGAGCGGGGCCCGGGGGATGCAGACCAGCGCCCCCAGTTCCATGAACGCCTGGTTGAACGCCCCGGCGCCGGATTCGGGCACGAGCCGCCCGGCCGCCTCCCAGAGCCTGGCCTGCGACCGGCTCGACTTCAGGTCCTCGCCCCAGGCGAGCCAGCGGGCCAGGACCCGCTGGGTGTTCGCCTCGACGATCGGCGCCGGCCGGTCGAAGGCGAACGACAGCAGGGCCCCGGCGATGTACCGGCCGACGCCCGGCAGGGCCCGGATCGCCTCGGGATCGTCGGGGAAGACGCCGCCGTGGCCGCCCACGATCGCCCGGGCCGCCGCCTGGAGCAGGCGGGCCCTCCGATAGTAGCCCAGGCCCTCCCAGGCCTTGAGGACGTCGGCCTCGTCGGCCTCGGCCAGGGCGGCGACGGTCGGGAACCTCGCCAGGAACCGGGCGAAGTACGGGATCACGGCCGTCACCGTTGTCTGCACCAGCATCATCTCCGAGACCAGGACCCGGTACGGGTCGCGGTCCTCGCGCCAGGGGAGGGCGCGTCCCGCCCCCTCGAACCAGGCGACGAGCCGTTCCCGGACCCGGCCGACCCACTCGGGATCGAGGTCCGGGGGCAAAATCCCGTTTTCGGGAATGGGCGGCGGGGCCGGACGCGCGATGTCATCCGTCTCCTTCGGCTTTCTCGCCATGATAGATCGCCTTTCCCGGCCTCGTGGGCTAAATTGTGTTTTCGGGATGAATTTGTCGTCCGGGGATTGACATCCCGTTTGCGGTATATAAACTGTGAATGTGCAAGAAAGACCCGGCCGAGGTGGGCCGGGGTCGAATCCGGCGAAGATCGCCGGCCAACACTCGAAGCGTGAGGAACGACATCATGACCCGCACCGCCCCCGCCGTCCTGCTCGATGGAATTGTTGTTGCGGATTCGCAAGTCAAGCTGATGGCCCCGCCGGCCGCCGCGAACCCGCTGGAGCGGCTCGCGCAGCTGGTGATCGCCAACGACCGGCTCATGGACGAGCTGGCGACGAGCCGGGCGAGGATCGTCGCCGCCCGGTCGTACCTGGACTCGCCCGGCTGCAACGCCCGGTTCGGCTCGGCCCACCTGGAGCGGTGCCGGTCGAAGCATTCCGGCATCCTGGCCCAGCTCCGGGCCAACCGGATCGAGGCCCTCCACCTCCTGGGCGAGGGGGGATCGGCCGCCTGATCGATCGTGGAGAGGAGGCATTGTCGCGGAGAGTCGACCGATCGTCACCTGAGACACCGAACCTGGGAGCCGGAACATGGACCAACTGGACCGCAAGCAGCCCGTGAAAAACCTCTCGACCCGCTGGAAGTGCCGGCCGGACCGGGGCCTGATGGGGCCCGAGACGCCGAAGAAGAACCGCAAGCGCCGGGCCGACCTCCGGCCGCTGACCGACGCCCAGCGCGAGCTGGCGGCCCGGTTCCTGCCGCTGGCCCGGTCGCTGGCCAAGCCGCTCAAGCTGATCTTCACGCAGTGGAAGGACGAGTTCGAGTCGGCCGCCTGCATGGCCCTGGTCGAGGCGGCCCGGTCGTTCGACCCGTCGAGGAACATCAAGTTCGCCACCTTCGCCCGGTTCCGGATCCGGGGCGCCCTGGTCGACGTGGGCCGGGGGATGGGCCTCTCGGGCTGGGAAGGCTCGGAGGACGAGGCGCCGGGCCTGGTCAGCCTCACCCCCTACAACGAGGAGCACGGCTCGGTGCTCATCGCCGTCAGCCCCCCGCCCGTCGGCGCCGAGTTCGAGGACGTCGACGCGGTCGAGAACTGGCTCAAGAAGCTCCCCAGGAGGCACGCCACGGTCTGCCGCCAGTATTACCTCCACGGCAAGACGCAGGCCGAGATCGCCGGGGAACTCGGCTGCTCGCAGGCGGAGGTCACAAGACTGCACAAGAAGGCCATCGAGTTCCTGGCCGAGCCCTACGACGCCGACGGCAAGGCCAACCGGGCCGCCTGGAAGCGTCAGACGGGGAACCGCAAGCCCCGCCCCGTGGAGGTCGTCGAGGCCGAGGCCGTGCTCGACTGACCGGCGGCCTCGCCGAGGCGCCGGATCGTCCCCAATCGTCCCGATCGCCCGAATCCGCGACTCTACAACCTTTGTCCATCCTCAAGGGAACGAACATGCTTGTCTTGAAGCGTAAAGAAGGCCAGTGGGTCGAGGTCACGCACCGGTCCGGCGACGTCCTCCGGATCAGGGTCTGCCAGATCGAGTCCGGCCACCCCGGCCACCTGAACCTCGCGTTCGACGACGACGCCCGCCATTTCGAGATCGAGCGGCCCGAGCGGAAGCACAAGGCCGCCGAGGTCACGCCGGCCATCCCGGCGTGAAGGCCGGAACATTTCAAACAAAGGGGATTCTGGCCCCCTCTCCCTGTGGGAGAGGGTTGGGGTGAGGGTCGTGGCCGAACCGGGGGCGTCCGAATCGAGCCCTTTCCGATCCGCTGGCGATGCGGCGCCCCTCACCCCCGGCCCCTCTCCCGGAGGGAGAGGGGAGGAAGAC
>JAJYDH010000220.1 GCA_021777685.1 Planctomycetota bacterium
GCCGCCGCCAAGGGGCGGGGGCTCGGCCTGGAGGTCGACGGCGGCCTCCGAGCGATCGTCGAGAACTACCTGGACGACCACCGCCAGGGCTGAGGCACTGTTGATCTTGTAGGGTGGGTGAGCGGTAGCGAAACCCACCAACGCCGGCGATATCACTGGCCCGGTGGGTTTCGCCACCGCTCACCCACCCTGCGAAGGACCGACCCGGCCCGCTTCTCGTCCTCCTCGGCCCTGGCCCATTCGCCGATCGAGCGGAGGGCCCGGGCGCGGTCGAGCCTGAACAGCCTCGATGCCGGGTCGATCGCCAGCGCGGCCTCGTATTGCGGGAGGGCGTCGGCGGCCCGGCCTTCGCGGACGAGCAGGGTCGCCAGGTGGAAGCGATACCAGGCGTTGCCCGGCTCGATCCAGACGGCCCGGTCGAGCCAGGCCCTCGCCGGCGCGGGTCGGCCCATCCGGTCGAGGAGCACGGCGCGCTCGAAGCAGGACTTCGCCGACCGCTCGGCCGTCGAGACTTCGCTTGGTGCGATGGCCGGCTCGTCGTCGAACCAGGCGCGGAGTTCTCGCCAGGGGCGGGGGTCGTCGGTGAACGCCAGGGCCCGCTCGCAGAGGTCGATCCCTCGCCGGGAGGATCGGACCGCTCGCGGGTCGAGCCGGACGGCGAACAGGAACAGGATCTCGTCGACGTCCCGGAGCAGCCGGGCCCTTCGGGGAGCGTCGAGGAACGTCAGGGCGGGCCGGCGGGCCCAGTCGACGTCCGCCAGGACGCGGAACTTCGCCAGGGCCGCCCCGAGGTCGGCCTCCACGTCCTCGGGCCGGACGTCGGGGCCGATCAGCCGGGGCCGGAGCGCGGCGACGGCGCGGAGGAGGGCGTCGGCGTCGTCGCGGAACTGGCCGGTCAGCCGGGCCTCGGCGTGGTGGACGCGGGCCATCCGGTAGAGCGAATGGAGCTCGGGCCGGCTCGCGGTGAGCCGGGAGACCTCGTCAAACCGGGCGGAGGCGGTCGCGAAGTCCTCGCGGCGGAGGCAGTCCTTCCCCTCGCCGAGCAGGTGCGACGCGGTCGACTCGACCCGGAGCCGTTCGTCCCCCTCGCGGACCGCCGAGGTCGCCAGCGCCACGGCCGAGCCCACGACCAGCCCGGCCAGGATCAGCTTCCGCCACGATCGTCGGGCCCGGCGGATCGCCCGGACGAGGATCGGCTCGCGGGTCGACCGCAGCGGCGCGTCGTCGGCGACCGCCTGCAAGTCGGCGGCGAGTTCGGCCGCCGAGGGAAACCGATCGAGCGGGTCGGGGGCCAGGCAGCGGCGGATGACCCGTTCCAGCGAGGCGGGGACCTCGGGATGGTCCTCGCGGAGCCGGGGGGGCGGGCCTCGGCGGTCCTCGGCCGCCCGGCGGAGGGCCTCGGGCACCGACGTCCCCGAGGGCGCCGGGAACGGCCGCGAGCCGGCGAGCGCCTCGAACAGCAGGACGCCCAGCGAGAAGATGTCGGCCCGGGCGTCGAGCCGGTCGTCCCCGCCGTCGGCGACCGCTTCGAGATGCTCGGGGGCCATGTACGCGAGCGTCCCGCCCAGGTGGTCGGGCTCGAACGCCTTGCGCTCGGCCCAGGGCTCGCCCGCCAGGTTGAAGTCGAGCAGCATCGGCAGCCCGTCGCCCGTCACCAGGACGTTGGAGGGCTTGATGTCGCGGTGCAGGACCCCCCGGTCGTGGGCATGCGCCAGCGCCTCGGCCAGCCGGGCCCCCCACCAGGCGATCGCCCGGTCGAACGGGAGCTTCGCCAGGATCGCCCTCGGCCCTTTGGAGTGCGGGAGCTTGCTCCCGCTTTTCCCCGAGGAGCTTGCTCCGCGCCCGACCGTCGACGCCTCGCGGGCCGTCGGAGCAAGCTCCGCCGAAGAAGAGCGGGAGCAAGCTCCCGCACTCCAAATTTCTTCCGAGGGTTCCAGCCGGTCGAGCACCGCCAGCAGCTCCGCGCCGGTCGGCGCGACCTTCGCGGCGGGGTCGGCCAGGAGCCTGGCCAGCGTGACCCGGCCGAAGAAGGGCATGCAGAGCAGGTGCAGGTCGGTGATCGGGTCGGTCCGGTACGAGTGGACCGGGACGATGTGCGTGTGCTGGAGCCTGGCCAGCGTCTGCGGCTCCCGCGAGCCGGTCCGCGCGACCTTCAAGGCCACCGGCCGGTCGGCGAGCTGGCGTTCCCGGGCGAGGAAGACCCGGGCGAACGACCCCCGGCCGAGCTCCTCGACGAGGTGGAAACCGGCGATGGTCTGGCCGGCCTCGGGGAACGGCGTCGGGTCGGCCTCGGGGATGTGGAGGTCGGTCGACTCGGCGTTGCCGACCAGCTCGTGGATGTCGAAGACGCGGCGGAGCCGGTCGGCGAGGTCGGGGAATCGCTCGTCGTACTCGGCGGGGAAGGGGGCCCGCCCGTCCTCCTCGCGTCGACAGAATTCCTCGTAACAGAGCGCGACCAGCGTGTCGGCGTCGAGCACGGGGTAGCGGTCGCGGTACTCCTCGACGCGGACGGCCTCCCCCTCGTCCCACCTCATGTTGAGGTCGACGCGGAGCAGGGCCAGCCACGCGGCGGGCGGCGACTCGTCCCCGTCGGGGAGGAAGTCGGCCGGGTCGGGTCGGGGCGAGTTCTTGCGTCGGGGGGCGCGCCAGGCTTCTTCGAAGCGGCGGGCGAGCCGGGTCGCGGCCGGGGACGACGCCTCGTCCCACGTCCCCGATCTGGCGATCGAGCCCATCGTAGGTCAGTCCTCTTGGAAGACCCGGCGCCGCAACTCCTCCAGCACCCGCTGGACGGTCCGCTCGCTGATCCCGAGCCGGTCGCCGATCTCCCTGGACGAGAGCCCCTCGGCCTTCAGCTCCAGGATCGCCCGCCGCTCCTCGGGGACGAGGTTGCGGAGGTGGTCGAACGCCTCGCGAGCCTCGGCCACCTGGCTGGCGGTCTCGATCTCGGCCGCCAGGTCGCGGGGCTTGTCCCCCTCCGACCAGATCGGCTCCTCGCGGCGCATGTCCTGCTTCTGGCTGCCGGCCTTGCGGAACTCGTCGATCACCTTGTTCTTCGCGGCCCGGGCCAGGAACGCGACAAGGTGCCGGCCGTCTTCGAATTCCGTCGGGACCGTCCGGACCCGGTGGAAGAAGCTCCCCCAGACGCTCTGGAGGAAATCCACCGAGTCGAACCGCGACCGGAGCATCCTCGGCAACTGGCGGCGGACCACCAGCCGGACCTCGGCCTCGTACCGCATCAGCAGCTCGCGGGCCGCGTCCTGGTCGCCCGCGTGGATCCGGGACAGGAACCCCCGGATGTCATCGCCCGCAACCTCGTCCCTGAGAGCTTCGTCGACCATCATGGCACGGTCTCCTTCCCGAAAGCCGCCCGACTCCGGCGTGACCGGCGTGTCTCCGACACCGAGGAATACCCTAATCAAGTCCAATCCGTTTTGACAAGCACCTACCGCGCCGGCCCGTCCGGACGGCGGGCGGCGCGAGCGGGACACGAGTCGCTCGCGGCCTCGATTCTCGATATAAACGATTAACTGTTCAATGTGGCCCGCGAATTGCGGATCATCCCGCCCGGAGCAGCGATTGAAGGGTTCCATCGGACCGTTTCCGAGCCCCTGACCCTCATCCCATGATGGCGTCGGGGCTCCCGTGAATTGTAGACATCGATCATGGCTATCATCTTTGATGCAATTCGCGCGGTCGTCGCCCAGACGCGGTCGGGGGACCGTAACCGGGTCCTGATCGTGGAGGACAACACGGACCTGGCCCGGATGATCGGCCTGCTGCTCCGCCATTGCGGGTTCGACGTGAAGCTCGCGCACGACGGGCGGGTCGTCCTGGCCGTCGCGAGGGCCTTCCGGCCCCACTTCATCCTCCTCGACATCGCCCTGCCCGGCCTGGACGGGTGCCATGTCGCCGAGCTCCTCCGGGCGGATCACGACCTCGACGACGTGGTCATCATCGCCCTGACCGCCTACGCCCCCGAGGCGGTCGCCGACCGCTGCATCCGGGGGGCCTTCAATTTCCACCTCACCAAGCCCGCCAGCCTCGAAGACCTGCTCGCGCTGATGATGCCCCGGAGATGAAGACCGCGCGGAAGTGTCGTGAAATTGGTCTTGTAGGGCGGGTGAGCGGAAGCGAAACCCGCCGAAGACGGCCACGCCACGGTCTTCGGCGGGTTTCGCTTCCGCTCACCCGCCCTACAAGAGAAGCAAAAGTGTGTTCGAACCGCCCCGGACTTCCTGAATATCAAGGGAGAGTCCGGGACGTCGACCGTTCGAAACCACTTGCGAAGGAACCGGCCATGCCTGCCTCCGAAGCCCGCATCCTCGCCAACCGAGAGAACGCCAGGCGCAGCACGGGGCCGAAGTCGCCCGAGGGCAAGGAACGCTCTCGGAGGAACGGCCTGAAGCACGGGATGGCCGGCCGGGGGGTCGTCGTCCCGGAGGGCGAGTCGGCGGAGGTCGAGCGGCGCGAGTCGGACCTGAAGACGGAGATGGGGCCGAGGTCGACGATCGGGGCGATCCTGATCCGCCAGATGGCCACGCTCTCGGTCCGGATGGAGCGAGGCGCCCGGCAGGAGATGGCCTCGGTGGCGAGCCGCGCCCTTCGCGCGTCGGAGGAGTACGACGAGGCCCGGATCGAGGCGGCCGAACAGATCCTGGCGGGGCTCGCCGACGACCCTCGCGGGGCCTTCCGGCGGCTCCGGAAATCGCCCGAGGGGGTGGATCTGCTCATCGAAGGCTGGCGGAAGCTCCGGGCCGAGCTGACCCGCCCGGCGGGATCGCGCTGGGACCTGTCTTCTGTCGGGAAGGCGGCGAACCTCGCCGGCTTCCCGGTCGAGGACGAGCGGGCCGGCCGGCTCTCGGCGCTGACGAGGGCGACCTGGGGCTCATTCGAGCGGCTGACCGATCGCGACGGCGCGGGGCTCGACCGCGACGCCCGCAAGGCGTGGGCCTTCGCCGAGCTGGTAAGATGCGTCGACGGTCAGATCGCCGAGCTGCAGGCGCACCGCGAGTCGCTGGACTTCGGGGCGATCGAACGGGACCGCGCCGGGGCGGGCGATCGCTCCCTTTTCGACCCCTCCCGCGAGGCGAGCCTGGCCCGTCGGTACGAGTCGGAGGCGCGGCGGGGGTTCTTCAAGGCGTTGAAGGAGTTCCGCGAGGTCGAGGCGGAAGTCGATGCCGAGGAAGAGGTTGAGTCGGCCGAGTCGGCGGCCGACGCGCCCGCCGAGGCCCCGGAGGTCGGCCGGTCCGAGGTCCCGTTGGCTTCGTGTCGGGAAATCCCGACGCCGGCCCCGATCGGGGTGCCGACGAGGCCCGCGCCGGCCGTCGGCCGGGGTTACGACCTCGCCCGAGGGCTCGACGGCCGGGTCCTGGCGGTCGGAAGGATGGTCCCGAGCCCCGATTCCCGCTAGTACTCCGTCAAGGCTTAAATGGTGGGCCGTCGGGTGCCACGGGTTGTACTCAACCCGTGCCGCAAGCCGCGTCTCTCGCACGGGTTCCGAGTACGGAACCGCGTGGCACCCGGACCCACCAATTAAGACCTGACGTTGTACTAGCCACCTTGACCTGAGAGGGCGGCTCGCGCCCAAGGTCGGCGTCCGCCCGTCATCGATCTCGAAGGAGCTTCCCCTTGCATCGCACCGAGGACGTCCTGTCCACGCTGGGCATGGTCCGCCAGCACAAGCTCGACGTCCGGACCGTCACGATGGGCATCGACCTCCAGCCCTGCGCCTCGCCCGACCTGAAGACGCTCTGCGGCCGGATTCGCGAGCGGCTGATCCGCTACGCCGGCCGGCTCCGCGCCGTCTGCCGCGAGGTCGAGGGGCGTTACGGCATCCCGATCGTCAACCGGCGGATCGCCGTCAGCCCGATCGCCAGCGTCGCCTCGGCGCACTCGGCCGAGGGCTACCTCGCGGTCGCCTCGACGCTCGACGCCGTGGCGGCCGAGGTGGAGGTCGACCTCGTCGGCGGGTTCACGGCGCTCGTCCAGAAGGGCTGGACCGAGGGGGATCGTCGCCTGATCGAGACCCTCCCCGAGGTCCTGTCGACCACCAAACGGGTCTGCGCCTCGGTCAACGTCGGCACGACGGCCGCCGGGATCAACATGGATGCCATCCTGGCCATCGGCAGGGTTTTGGTGGAGACCGCCAAACGGACGAAGGACCACGACGGCTTCGGCTGCGCCAAGCTCGTCATCTTCGCCAACGCCCCGACCGACAACCCGTTCATGGCGGGCGCCTTCCACGGCGCGGGCGAGCCCGATTGCGTGATCAACATCGGCGTCAGCGGCCCTGGCGTGGTCAAGGCGGCCGTCGAGGACCTGGTCAACCACTCGCCGACCAACCCCACGCTCGGCGAGATCGCCGAGATCATCAAGAGCACCGCCTTCCGCGTGACCAGGGTCGGCGAGCTGATCGGCCGCGAGGTCGCCTCCCGGCTCGGAGTCGCCTTCGGGATCGTCGACCTCTCGCTCGCCCCGACCCCGCAGGTCGGCGACAGCGTGGGCGAGATCCTCCAGGCGATGGGCGTGGTCCGCCTGGGCGCCCCCGGCTCGACCGCCGCGCTGGCCCTGCTCAACGACGCGGTGAAGAAGGGCGGCTCGTTCGCCTCGTCCTCGGTCGGCGGGCTCTCGGGCGCCTTCGTCGCCGTGAGCGAGGACTCGGCCCTGGCCGCCGCCGTCGAGCGGGGGGACCTGACCCTCGCCAAGCTCGAAGCGATGACCGCCGTCTGCTCGGTCGGCCTCGACATGATCGCCGTGCCCGGCGACACCGACGCCGAGACCCTCGCCGCGCTGATCGCCGACGAGGTCGCCATCGGCGTCATCAACCACAAGACCACGGCCGTCCGCGTGATCCCAGTCCCCGGGAAGGTCGCCGGCGACCGCGCCGTCTTCGGCGGCCTGTTCGGCGAGATGATCATCCTCCCCATCCACGCCGCCGGCGGCTCGTCCGCGTTCGTCCACCACGGCGGGCGCATCCCGGCGCCGCTGTCGAGCCTGCGGAATTGAAGTCAAACAGCCCACAAATCGCGAAATTGTGATTGTCGGTTATTCGCAAAATTGCGATACTTGCATTGTCCTCGGCAGAGAATGCCATGTCAGCGAGGATCGGTCCTCGTCCTCTCATGTCTTTCGCGAATGGAGGTAGGCAAGGATGTCGAATCGACCAGGGAGGGTCCGTCGATGCCTCAGACCGACGTTGTCCTCTATCGGGAAGAAGATGGCACGGTGCCGCTGACGGAGTGGCTCGCGGGGTTGGTCCCTGACGCCCGAGATCGCTGCTTGGCCCGCCTCGCCTTGCTCGAAGAATTCGGCCACGAATTGAGGCGTCCCGTCGCCGAGTATCTGGAAGGGACCGACCTTTACGAGTTGCGGGTCAAATTCCACCGGGTCAATTACCGGATGCTCTATTTCTTCCACGGTCGGACCGCGGCGGTCGTCAGTCATGGGTTCGCGAAGGCGTCGCGAATCCCTCCCGCTGAGATCCGGCTGGCCTCCGAGAGGATGGAGAAATACCGGGCAGACCCGGCGAGCCACGGATTCGATGTGGGAGGATGAAGCGATGCCGAAACAACGCCGGTTCCGGTCTCCGGCCCTGCAGGCGCTCCACGATCGATATATCGGCAACGATCCGGAACGCATCGCGTCGTTCGAACGTGCGATGGATGACGCCAACATCTCGATGAGCCTCCACGCGCTCCGCACGGAAGAGGGTCTGAGCCAGCGAGAGTTGGCCGCCCGCGTCGGGACCACGGCGTCGGTGATCAGCCGGCTCGAGGATGCCGATTACGAGGGTCACTCGATGACGATGCTCCGAAGGATCGCGACCGCTCTCGGAAGGCGGGTCGAGATCCATTTCCCCGTCGTCGAGGAGCCGAAGGCGTCGGCCCAGGCTCAGGCCCCGGGAAAAGTCCCAAAGCAAAAGTCCGCCAGACGATCCGCCAAGACATGAATCGGTGGACTTCGATCGTTCTCGGCAGATCGCCCTTCAATGATTCCCCCGCCTCGCCTTCATCCGGTCCCGCAGCGAACTCCCCGAGGACGAGTTCCGCGAGCCGATCCGGCTTTGGGAATTCTTCCGTTCCTCCATCCTCTGGCGGAGCGAGCTTCCGGGCGCGGAGGCCCGGCCCGCGTTCCCTCCGATCCCGACCCCGCCCCCGGACCCGGGACGCACGGGGGCGATCTGGGCGATGACAGTCGGCGTGGGGGTGGGGTGGTCGTCGAAGGCCACCATCATCTGCTCGGGGACGTCGAGCTTGAGGTCCCTGGACAGCTCGGTGATGAGCTGACGGTGCCGGTCCTTCATCGACTTTAGATTGGCGGCGGCCCTGGTCAGCTCGGCGGGTTTGGAACGGTAGGTCGTCCGGAGCCTGGCGAAGTTATCCGAGAGCCGGACGACCTTGTCCTTGAGGGCGGGGGTCAGGGTCGTGTCCTTCTTGATCGCCGCGATCTCCGGAGTGAAGGCGGGGAAGGCTTCCTTGTCCAGCTCGCCGATGACGGCGTCGATCTTCTTGCCGACCTCCTGGATCTGGGCGTTGGCCGCCCCTTGCGTGATCGCGGCGAACCGCCTCAGGTCGATCCCCAGGCTGTAGATCGCCCCGCCTCCGCCGAGCCCCTGCACGGCCGCGACGATCCGGTGCCTCGACCGCGCGGCTTCGGCGTCGCTCGGCTTCTGCTCGGCTACCTTGTCGAGCGCGGCGCGGAGGTCCTCGACCGGGACGCAGAACGCCAGGGCCTCTTCCTTCGCGCTCTTGAGCGTCGCGACGCCGATGACCTGGCCCTTCGAGTCGAAGACCGGGCCGCCGGAGTTGCCCGGGTTGATCGACGCCCCGAGCTGATAGAACTTCTGGCCGTCGATCTCAGCCTTCGTGCTCAAAACGCCCTTGCTCACGGCGTTCTCCAGGACCACGTCGCCGCCCAGGCCGGGGTTGCCGATGATCGTGATGTCCTCCCCCTTGCGGAAGGCGTACGAGGGCGCGACCCTCAGCGGCGGCAGGTCGACCTTCACCGCGAGCACCGCCAGGTCGCGCTTGCGATCCTCGTACAGCAGCTCGGCGGGATACGGGCCCCGCTTCGCCTCGTCGGCCGAGGGGAACGCGACCTCCAGGCCGGCGATGAACTCGTCGTCGATGACGTGGGCGTTCGTCACCAGCAAGCCCGGCCCGGCCAGGAACCCGGTCCCGAGCGACGCCTTCCCCTTCACCAGGGCGATCGAGGGTTCCGTCTGCTCGACGATCTCGGCCGTCGAGAGCGGCCCGCCCGGCTCCCCGGCCCTCGACCAACCCCCGGCGAGCATCAAGGCCATCGCGCACGAGACGACATGGGTACGCATCGCGGGGCACCTCGGGGGAGAAGCTGACGATCCGGGAGGCGGGTCGCGTCGTCGGGCCGGTACGGGAATCCGCCCATGAAATGGGGAAATCTTCGGGGATCAGATCGGGGTCGGCAAGGATATTCTTCGAAATCGGGCGATCGGACGAGAAAGGGCCCGGACGATCATGGGATCGTCCGGGCCCCCGGGCGGGTTGCGGCTTCGTCGGCGCGACGCCGAGGCCCCTCCGATCAATACTGATCGGCGCTGATGACCTCGCCGCCCGTCGCCGTGGAGAGGGCCTGATAGACCGGGGTGGGGATGACGGACCCCGAGAGGGCGTAGGTATTGTACCCGCTGTAATACATCCCGTTGGGAGGGTTGTTCGAGCCGGGGTTGAAGCTCGCGATCGTATCCTTGATGAACCGGACCGAGCCGTCGGCCATGCCGTGATTGGCCCCTCCGGAGTGGAAGCTCGCGGCCGACATG
>JAJYDH010000221.1 GCA_021777685.1 Planctomycetota bacterium
CCTCGAGTCGGGCTCGAATCGGCCAATTCCGACCCCGGTGGTGGTGCCAAGACCCTCACCCCGGCCCTCTCCCAGAGGGAGAGGGAGGCAGAAAAGACAGACGCCGTCATGGTTTACGGCTCGTCAAACGGTATTGGGGCTTGCCCTGCCGTCCGCCCGGCTGGCTCGCGGCAGGGTGAGCCCTACCCTACGAGAATGCCGAAATCCGCTGGCGCCCCCGCCGAGACGGCCGGCTCAGGTCCTGATCGTGTCCCAGCGGGCCACGGCGACGGTCCCGAACAGCATCAAGGGGGCCCAGGCGGCCATCTCGGCCGAGTAGACCTCGTGCCCGCCGAGGTACTGGCTCATGAAGTTGACCGAATAGAAGACGCCCGACGTCCCCAGCGACATCCCCAGGTTCACGAACATGTTACGCCCGGCACCGCCGAGGACCAGCGGGAGGCTCAGGAGCATCAGGTTGAACCCCAGGAGCGGGCGGATCAGCCGCGAGTGGAGGAAGACCTCCATGTCGGCCCGCTCGGCGACGTTCGAGGGGTCGGTCAGCGCGCGGATCAGCTCGATCGTCGGGGCGAAGTGATACCACTGGCGGCTCCTCGTGAGCGAGGAGAACGTCAGGTCGGTCTTGAGGAAATAGACCGGGATGCCGGGCTTGCCCGCGAGCTTGTCGAGCGGCCGGGGGAAGGCGGCCGGATCCTCGACCTCGACGAGGACCCCCTTGGTCAGCGAGCCGAGCGACCTGGAGGACGGGACGGTGAGGAACTTGGTCCCCCAGATCAGCCAGCCGCCGCGATTCGGGACGGTCTGGTCGTCCTCGGGGAAGTAGCGGGCCTCCCTCGCCTGGATCTCGATCAGCTCGCCGGCCACGCGGACCGGGATCGTGGCCGAGAACTTGGTGACCGTCCGCTTCGACCGGTCGGCCTGGTCGCCCGAGATGAAGACGTCGTTGGCGTCCTGGCGGGGGTAGACCTTGACGAGCTGGAGGCCGTCGTCGTCGGGGGGCTTCTGCAGCTCCTCGGCGTACCGGGGCATGATCAGCTCCTGGTTGATCACGCCCAGGCTGCTGATCCCGATGGCCGAGATCAGCACCGGGCGGATCACCCGTCGGGTGCTGATCCCCGCCGCGAGCATCGCCAGCAGCTCGTTGTTCTTCTGCATCCAGGTGACGGTGAAGATCGCCGCCATCATCGTGATGACGCCCGAGATCTGGTCGTAGATCAGGCTCATCTTGATGAGGTAGTACCGCCCCATATTCCGGAACAGGTGGAGGGTCGAGTCGGACACCTCCTCGAACTCGTCGAGGTTGCTGAAGGCGTCGATGACGACGTAAAGTCCCACCAGCGCGACGAAGCAGATGAAGTACGCCTTGACGAACGACCAGTACCGCTCGCGATCCAGGATCCGCATCGTCGGCTCGCCTCCCTCGCTTCGAATCGGCTCAGGCCAGCGTCCCGCGCCGGCGTCCGGAGTCTCGGCGGGCCCGGACGATCCCCGAGGCCGCCGCCGTCACGGCCACGGCGCCGAGCATCGTCCCGCCGTGCAAGCGTACCACGCCCGCGTAATAGCGGGCGGCCACATCGGCCGGCGACACGCCCGGCCCCGACCCCGCCAGGAATTCGTCCAGGTGCGCCAGGCTGTCGACCACCAGCCAGGCCCCGAACAGGGCGGCCGTCGCGACCAGGAACGTCATCGCGAAGATCTTCACGCCTCGCCCCTCCATGACACCCGCCCTCCCCCGTCCGGCCCGGTCGGATTCCGGATCTCAGATCTCAGATCCCCAATCCCCAATCTGAGATCTGAGACGTCCAGGCCGGATCAATGCTTCAACACCGGCGGGAGGGCCCAGAGCCCGGCGATCAGGCCGAGCACGCCGTTGCCGCACCAGACCAGCTCGGGGGGGATGATCCCCTCCTTGCCCAGGTTCATGCCGAAGAGCATCAGCGGGTAATAGAGGATGATGATCGGCATGAAGCAGGAGATGAACGCGCTGAGGAAGTCGCGGCGGGCGAAGATGATGCCGACCGGGGCGCCCAGGACCACGAAGAAGAGGCTGCCCCAGGCCATCGCCAGCCTCGTCTGGATCTCGGTGTCGAACTTCTGGCACTCCGCCCGCCAGTAGTCGTACTTGACGAAGGCGTACTGGATCCGGTCCCACTTCACCAGGCTCGGCCGGCCCGACCCGAGATACCAGGCGGCGGCGACGGCCTGCCGCTTCCGCTCCATGGCGATATTCTCGATGTTCTCGGCCTTCTTGGCCTCCATCTCCTCGACGGTCATCTCCTCGATCATCTTGCCGGTGTCGAGGTTCCCCTTGCCGGGGATATCCATCGTGATCTCGGTCTCCTTGATGTTCGCGTCGTTGGACGCGGTCTCGCCCTGCTGGCGGACGTTGGCGTTCCAGAAGTAGACGCGGATCTTCTCGTGCTCGAAGTCGAAGTCGATCGTCGCCTTGTCGGACTGGATGACCATGTCGTAGGCGACCGGCTCCTCGGCGTCGGGCGACCGGGGGAGGAGCGCGGACAGCTCGGGCTTCTCCGACCGCTTCTTGAAGGTCGGCCCGATCATGACCCGGTCCTGGACGTCCTTGACCTTGATCAGGAACGGCCATGCCTTGATGTCGAAGACCCGGTCCATCTTCAGCTTCTTGTAGAAGAAGTCCTCGACGTTCTGGAAGATGACCTTCTTGGCCGAGTTGTTGGCGTCGGGGATCATGGTCGCGCTGAGCTTGCTGAGCGTGACGCTGAGCACCAGGGCCATCAGGATCGACGGCCAGATCAGCACCATCGCGCTGAGGCCGGCGGTCTTGACCGCGATCACCTCGTTATCCGAGGCGAGCCGGCCGTAGACCACCGTGGCGGCGAACAGGAGTGACACCGGCACCGTGTACGGCAGGCTGCCCGGGATCATGTACGGGATCAGCATCATGATCTCGTAGGGGCCGAGCCCGATGCTGGCCGCCTTGGTCATGACCGTCAGGAGGACGAAGACGCAGGTGATCGTCAGCAGGGCCAGCGAGAAGGCGCGGAAGACCTCGCCCATCACATAGCGCTGGAGGATTCCGAATCGCAGATTGCGCCGCAGGGTCGCAGCAAGCACCGGCGCCTCCTTCGAGCATCCTTGCCCAGGTCGGGCCGACCCCGTCTCGCCTCGCGGCCGAATCGTTCGGCCGCTCCGTTCAGGCGACGGGGTCCATGCACTCCGCCAATGCGGCGGCGAGCCGCCGGACTCCCTCGATCAAGTCTGTCTCGCTCGGCACGCCGAAGCAGATCCGGGCGAAATTCGTCGGCACCGGCCCCGGCTCGCCCGGGAAGGCGAACGAGCCCGGGATGTACAGCACCCCTTGCTCCAGGCACCGGGCCAGGACCGCACCCTTCGTCCCGAGGTCGACACCCTCGGGCACCGAGAGCCAGACGAACATCCCGCCCTTGGGCCGGGTCCAGGACACCGAGCCGTCGAGCGGGGCGAAATGCTCTTGGAGGGCACCGAGCATCGCCGCGCGTTTCCCCCGGTACATCGCCCGGAGGTCCAGGACGTGCCGGTCGTAAGATCCGTCGGCCAGGACCCGGGCCATGACCTGCTGGGTGAGGTTGGTCGTGCCGAAGTCGTGGTTCCCCTTCAGGCTGACGACGGGCTGGACCAGCTCGGCGGGCAGGACGCCGAAGCCGAGCTTCATCCCCGGGCTGTACGTCTTGCTGAAGGTCCGGGCCAGGATGACCGTCTCCCCCTCGGGGTCGTGCCGCCAGACGCTCGTCGGCTCGTCCCCCTCGTAGTTCAGCCCGCGATACGCCGCGTCCTCCAGGACGTAGATCCGGTGTCGCTTCGACCACCGGCGGGCCAGCTCCACCAGCGGCCCCCGCCGATCCTCCGCCAGGCTGATCCCGCTCGGGTTGGAATGCTCCGAGACCGTGTAGATCAGCTTGACCCGGTCCAGCTCGCCCCGAGCTTCCAGGCCCGCCAGCGTGGCCTCCAGGGCGTCGAGCTTCATCCCGCCTTCGTCGATCTCGATCCCGATCGCCCGCGCCCCCCGGGTCTCCAGGACGCCGAGGAAGACGAAGTAAGTCGGAGCCTCGACGAGCACGATGTCGCCCGGGTCGAGCAGCGCCTCGGCCACCAGGTAGAGGAGCTGCGCCGAGCCGGTCGTGACGACGACCCGGGGCTCCAGCCCCTCGAACGTTCCCGAGGAGACCCGATCGCCGCGCTCCAGGAGCGCGACGATCTGGCGACGGAGGCCGATGTCTCCGATCGTGGTCCCGTACTGCAATGCCTTCCGCCCCTCGACCGGGTCGCCCAGGATCTCGGCCGCGACCCGCGCGGTGGCCTCGACGGGGAGGCTCTGCTGGTCGACGAAGCCGGCCGCCAGCGAGACCAGCCCCGGGTTGGCCAGGGCCGTCTGCATGAACTCGCTGATGACGGGGGGTTCCGTCCGGGCCGAGGCCGCGCTCAGGGGGATCTTGGGAGTCATGGGAAGATAGCCGGTCCGAAATCGAGGGGATAAAGACCGGAGGGGTGTGCCGCGTACTCTAACGGCTCCCCCGGTCTCGTCAAGGCCGACGGCCGACCAGGGGGCCGAGCATCGATCGGGCTCCGGCCCGTGCAGACACGCCGAGGAGCCCCCCGGTTCGTGCCCGGTCACTCTGGATTGTAAGGGAACCGGGAAGCCCGGGCGAGCGTCGGTCGCCCGGCGCATCCCCGAGACCTCAAGGCCGGCGGGTCGTCGGTTCGGGCTCGATCCGCCTGACGACCTGCCGCCCGGTTGCCGTGTTGTTCCAGTTCGGGCGAAGGAAGGGGTCCCTCGTGCCGGCCACGCTCCGGACCAAAAGCTGGGCGGTCGGGTCGGCGGCGAACCGATCGGGCGCGAGTTTGGGCAGCTTCCGGTTGTACTGGAGCGTCACGACCGCCTTCGGCCGCGATCCCCGGTGACGCTCGATCTCGCGGAAGACCTCGGCCAGCGGCTTCCCCTCGACCACGAACCGATAGATCCCCATCCAGGCCGGCGAGCGGTCCATGCAGCCGTGGCAGTGGACGAGGATCGGCCAGGCCTCGGGGTCTCGGGCCAACGCGAGGGTTTCCGCCAGGAACCGGTCCGACTCCATCCCGTCCGACGGGCTGCCCAGGTAGCGGAGCCCATGCTCGCGGACGAAGCGGATCTCATCCTCGTGGTAGGGGCTGGCCTGCGTGGAAGCCTCGTCGAACAGGTTGATGATCGTCCGGAAGTGCAGCCGCTCCTGCTCGATCCCCAGCCCGAGCGGCCCGGGCATCGCGCTGATGTAGATCCTCCCCGGGACGACCGCGTGCAGCCGGCCGAGCGGCCGGTGATAGACCGTCAACGCCACCCCTCCGACGGCCAGCAATCCCCAGGTCGCCGCCAGGGCGAAGCTCGTGCGGCCGATCCATCGGAACCCTTCGAACGGCCGGGCCCGGATCATGGCGAGCCCGAACGCCATGATGCCGATGTCAAACGCGACCCTCGGCCAGTATCCGGCCGGCTCAAGCCCGGGGATCTCCACCTGCCTGAGCAGGATGAACACCAAGGCCATCGCCAGCAACCCCCGGACGCGAAGCCCCCGGCCCCGGGCCCACCACTCGCCCCGTTTCGCCCAGTTCGACCCGAGATTCGCCGCGATCACGCCCACGAGGCCGGCCGCGAAGGCGGCGAGTCCCAGCCGGACCCCGATCGAGGCCGACGGGTCGAAGATCGCCCGCCAGCCCAGGCCGTGCCAGCCGTCGAAGCCCGGGGCCGGGGTCGAGGCATGCCACGTCGCGGCCAGGCTCAGGGCCATGGCCGAAGGCCAGAGCCCGAGGGCCAGGCTCGATCGATGGCGACGGACGAGGGCGACCAGCGCGATCGCCGAGGCCCCGGCCGCCAGATAGAGCCCGATCCGGTCGAGCGTGTCGCCCGGCTCGGCTAGCCGGTAGGCCGCTGGCGGTAACGGGTTGAAGAATGGCCGGACCACCCGGGGGAAGTCGGACTCGGTGGCCTCGGAGTAGTCGAGGACGTGCCAGACCGCGACCCCGACCATCACCGCCAGGACCAGCCAGGGCCACTCGGCTCGCCAGGCTTGCTTCAACCGCCCTGAGAACATCCGGGCAACCCTCCCTGGTCGCAGATGATCGACCGGCCGACGAGACGGCCGGGAGGGAGAGGTCTAACCGCTCCGCCCTACCTGGGCAAGGTCAGTCCGACCACCCACTCCTTCCGGAGGATTCTCAGCAATGTTCGGAGGCGCCCGTATATTCGCCGCTCACGCCACCCGCGTCAGGCCGATCTCGGGCCGGGGCCAGGTGAAGTAGTCGTTGCTCTGGTCGGGATGGCGGCGGACCTGGTCGGCGACGGCGTCCAAACCCCTCTGGACGTAGACGGTGGCCTGGCCGTTGCGGGGGGCGTCGGCGGGGACTCGGAAGGGGGCGAGGAATTCGAGGCGGTAACGGCCACGGCCGTCGGGGCGGCAGAAGACCGGGACGACCGGGGCCCCGGTCATCGCGGCGAGGACGACCCAGGTCGTCGAGAAGAGGTAGGTCGAGCCGAGGAAGTGGGCCGGCGCGGTGTGGGCCCCCTGCCATCGGACATCGCCGGCGATCTGCAAGATCATGCCCGCGTTCAGGATTCGCATCGCCCGGAGGATCGACCCGGCGGCCTCGGTGGGCGTCGATCGCCGGGAGATGAACAGCTTCTCCTGGCCAAGGGCCCCTTCGGACCGGAACTGGTCGGTCATGTACTGGGAAACCCGGCGAGGCCGCTCCATGAACAGCCGGAGCGGGTAATTCTCGCGGAACATCCAGTGCGACGGGTGGAGGTGGGCGCCGAAGTGGTTGCCCAGGAGGATGACCCCGCGCTTCTGGCCGCAGGCGTGGTCGAGGTGGTGGCGCCCCTCGACGTCGAACCGGCGGAGGGCCTGCTCGTCGGTCAGGCCGTCGAGGAGCCGATCGCGGCTCCGCCAGTGGACCAGGCCCGAGGCGAGCCGACGGGCCAGGTTCCGGTCGTCCAGGCCCGGGCCGAGTTCCTCGCGGGCCCGCTCGACGGCCCGGTCGTAGATCGCCCGGTTGCCGGGGACGAGCCTGTAATTGACCCAGCCCAGGCCGTCGATCACGGCGGCCGAGAGGGATTCCGGGGCCCGTCGGAGGAGCGGCATGAGCGCGCGCAAGGCTTGCTTCTGCAGACCGGCCTTGAGTCGTCCCATGTCCTTGGCCCCCCGGCCGATCCTCGCCACATCGTCCCCGCCCGGCGGCATCAGGCCGCCGCGGCGCTCCGCCGGGAGGCCACGTAGGCCGCCAGGTCGCCCACCCGGTTCAGGTCGGGCATGTCTTCCACGTCGATCACCAGGTCGAACCGGTCCTGCACCGCGATCAGGACCGCGAAGAGGTCGAGCGAGTCGATCCGGAGGTCCTCGACCAGGCAGGTCTCGGCCGAGATCGGCACCTCCCTGGGTATCCGCCCCGCCTTGCGGACGGTCGCGCAGAGCTGGGTCATGAGGTTCGGATCGTTCATCGGTCCCCCCTTGTCAGGATCAGGGCGTTGTTGGTCCCGCCGAATCCGAACGACGCGCTCATCACGGTCTCGAGGTCCGAGGGCCGGGCGTGGTCGGGCACGTAATCGAGGTCAAGCTCGGGGTCGGGCCGGTGGTTGATCGTGGGCGGGATGACCTGCTCGCGGAGCGCCCGGACGCAGACCGCCGCCTCGATCGCCGACGCCGCGCCCAGGCCGTGGCCGAGCGCCCCCTTGATCGAGCTGATCGCCAGCTTGTGGGCGTGGTCGCCGAACACGTCCTTGACCGCCCGGGTCTCGACCCGGTCGTTGACCGGCGTGCTCGTCCCGTGGGCGTTGTAGTAGTCCACTCGCTCGGGCCGGGCTCCCGATCGTTCGAGGGCCGTCGCCAGGCACTTCGCGATCTTCGACCCGTCGGGCATCGCCATGTGGTATCCATCGGAATTCAGGGCCCATCCGGCCAGGATCGCCTGGACGGGCAGCCCGAGTTCGCGGGCCGTCGACTCGCGGGCGAGCACGACCATGCCCGCCCCCTCGGCCATCACGAACCCGGCCCGGTCGACGCTGAAAGGGCGGCTGGCCTGGCCGGGGTCCGCCGCCGATCGGTCCTCGGGCCTCCGCCCGACCAGGGCTTTCATCGTCGCGAACCCATTGACAATCATCGGCGTAAACGCACTCTCGGCGCCACCACAGACGGCGAAATCGGCCTCACCGGACCTGAGGAACATCCCGCCCATCGCGATCGCGTGCCCGCCCGAGGCGCAAGCGTTCGCCGGCGCGACGCTCGGGCCGAACACTCCCAGGTGCTGGGCCACCTGCCCGGCCATCTGGTTGATGAGAAGGCCGGGGACCAGGTATGGGCTCGCCGAGAGGCTCTTACGCTTCGAAGACTTGATCTGTTCGGCCTCGTACAGGTCCATCCCTCCGAAGGCCGAGCCGATCGCCACGGCCACGCGGTCGGGGTCGAACCGGCCGGCGAGCCGGTCGAGTCCGGCGTCGGCCCAGGCTTCGCGAGACGAAGCCATCGCCATGTGGATCGACCGGGCGCCCAGGCGGGAGACGGCCGGGTCCTCGGTCGACGACCCCGGCCCGAAGTCCTTGACCATCCCGGCCAGGTCGACCAGATAGGAGTCGGCCGGGAGCGAGGCGTGTCGCCCGATCCCGGAGCGGCCGGCGATCAACCCTTCCCAGGTCGCGGCCATGTCGCGCCCCAGGCAGGTCACCGCGCCATGTCCGACGACCACGATCCGATCCGTCATCACCGATCCCCTCGCCCCGCCCGACTCCATCCGGACCCCCGAGCCCGGCGGGGTCGGCGACGATCGCCGCATCACCCCGATTATCGCTCAAACCGGCCGGAAACTTAAGGGTTGTTCCCGATTTGCGGGCAATGCCGCCGAGAAAGCCGGCCGGGCGTTGACCGCCCGCCCGCCCTCCGGTTAGGAATGATCCGTGCCCGGCCATCGGCCGAACTCCCTCCACCGACGGACACTTCCCACCATGCGGATCGCCAAGTACGCCACCGGAGCCGGCGCCTCGACGAGGCTCGGGCTCGTCGACGGGGACCGGGTCCGGCCGATCGGGCCGGCCGATGCCCGACTCATCGACCTCCTTCACGCCGACGACCCGGCCGCGCTGGTCGCGGACTGGCTCCGAGGCGACGAGCCCGAGGTCCCGCTCGACTCGGTCCGCCTGCTCTCGCCGGTCGATCGTCAGGAAGTCTGGGGCGCCGGGGTTACTTATGAACGAAGCAAGCAAGCCCGGCAAGAGGAGTCGGAGCAAGGCGGCTCGTTCTACGACCTGGTCTACCGGGCCGAGCGCCCCGAGTTGTTCTTCAAGGCCACGCCCAGCCGGGTCGTCGGCCCCGGCGAGCCGATCCGGGCCCGCCAGGACACGAAGTGGTGCGTCCCCGAGCCCGAATTGACCCTGGTGCTCTCGCCGAAGCTCCGGATCGTCGGCTACACGGTCGGCAACGACGTGAGCGCCCGAGACATCGAAGGGGAGAACCCCCTCTACCTGCCGCAAGCCAAGGTCTACGACGCCTGTTGCGCCCTCGGGCCGGTCGTCACCCTGGCCGAGGCCATGCCGCCGCTCGCCGGGGTCGAGATCCGCCTGGAGATCGAACGCGCGGGGAAGATCATCGTCAAGGAGTTGACCTCGCTGGCCCGGATGGCCCGGACGCCCGGGGCGTCCGGGC
>JAJYDH010000222.1 GCA_021777685.1 Planctomycetota bacterium
CAGACCGCGAGCGACCGGCCGGCCGGCGCGAGGCGGATTAGCAGGATTCCGGAGACGAGCAGGACGATGGCCAGGATCAGGCCAATCCCCTGCTCCGCGAAACTGAAACCCATGATCGTCGGGTTGTTGAGGGCGTCGGTCGCCGCGCTCATGTCCATCTTCGGGGTGACGGGCTTGCTGGCCTCGACGGCGGCGCGCTCCAGCTCGAGCGCCTTCTTCTCCTCGTCGGTCTTCGCGGCCTTCGCTCGCTCGTCCAGATTCTTCAACCGCGCCTCGTGCTGGGCCTCGGCCTGGGACTGGGCCTGCTTCACGGTCTCCTCGGAGAATTTTACCAGCGCGGGGGCCGCGACGGTGCCCGCGAGGCCGCAGAGCCCGCCCAGCAGGAGGAGGACTCCGAAGATGACGTTCAGGATGCCCAGGGTCTTGGGGATGCCCGGCTTGGGGAGGACGTAACCGTCTGCGTTGGCCATGATGCGTCGGACCTCGGGTGTGGGCGGATGTCAGCGGGCGGCTCGGGCGAGGGCCGAACGACCCTCATGGTAATCGTCGCCGCCCGTCGAATATTCAGCGGGTCCTGGCCGCGAAGGCCGGGCGGATCGACACGGCGTTGCTCACGATCCGGCCGTCGGAGGGAGACACAGCGGGCGAGCCGAGGCTGAGGGCGACCGAGACGGCCGCGTCGTCGGCCAGCCCGGCGAGCCTCAGCGCGGAACGATCGATCAGGACCTTCAAGCCGGTCGAGCGGCCCGGCTCGCCCGGGTCGAGCTTGTGCGAGACGAGGCCCCCGCCCGGCAGGAAGACGTTGACCCACCACTCCGAGCCCTGGACCGGGAGCGGGTCGAGCCAGCGGACCCCGACGGGGACCTCGACGAAGGTCCGGTCGAGGACCGCCAGCCGCCGCGCCGGCCCGGTCGCGCCGCCGATCGTGGCGAGTTGATTGGCGCCGAGCGCCGACGACTCCAGGCGATCCTCGACCGCGGCGACGAACCAGAGCCCCTCGACCGCGCGATCGGCGGCCCGACGCGCGGAGGAATCGGCGACCTTGCCGGTCAGCGTGACCGTGGCGCGGTCGGGGTCGAACGCGACGGCGACCCCCTTCAGCTTCGGGTCGGAGTCGAGCCGCTTCCGGACGAGGTCGCGGCCGGCCTCGGCGGTGAGGTCGAACGCGGGCCGGACGCCGACGAACGGGTCGGGGCCGATCTCGTCGGGCTTCTCGACCTTCACCGAGGGCAGGGGCGAGGCCGGCTCGGTCCGGAAGTGCCCGCCCATCCGGGCGAAACCGCCGGCCGGGTCGGTCGCCCACTCGGCGGCGTTGCCGAAGGTGTGGGCCAGGCCGAACGGGTTGGCCTTGAAGGTCGGCGAGGTCGCCGGGGGCTGGCTCGGCGCCGTGGCGTCGACGGCCAGGGCCGGCTCGGGGCCGAGGAGGTTCGCCCCCTCCGGGAAGGTCGGCTCGTCGCCCCACCAGAAAGACGACGACTTGCCGCCCTTGGCCGCCCGGGTCCACTCCTCGACGGTGGGGAGGCGATAGGCTACGCCCGAAAGGTCGGCCTGGCCGAGCGCAGTGAGGTACTCCAGCGCCTTCGCGGGCATCAGGGCGACGGCCGGTTGCTCGGGGGCTTCGAGGGCGAACTCGTCGGACCGGCCGGCCTTGGGGTCGTACCCCTTGAGCCGCTCGCCGACCTGGCCGACGTTCGCCTCGGTCGTCGCGAGGAAGAAGCCTGGCGAGTCGCCCGAGGCGGGGATTCGCGCGAACCGGAGGCCGTCCGGGCCCGGATTTGGCAGGACGCGCTCGGTCCCTCCGAGTGGCGTCCCCCATCCGAATGGCCCGGGATCGCTCGCCGAAGCGTCGCCCCTGGGCCGGGGGAACTGTTCAATCGTCGCGTCCAGGACGTTGCTGACCAGCACGCCCGAGGAGGCTTCGACCACGCCGATGGCGACCTTCACCGCCCCCGGGGCCTGGTTCCGGAGCGGGGTGGCCGGGATGTAGACCGCGAACCGGCGACGGCCCGGCGGGTACTCGACCGGCAACGGCCGGAGGTCGACCCGGCCGTCGGGGAAGGCCAGGCGGACCATGTACCGCCCCGGGTCCCGAGGGGCCGAGCGGTCCCACTCCGCCTCGGCGACCAGCCGGAAGAGGTCGTCGCCCATCCCCCGGCCGGGGACCACCGTCGCCTCGTCGGACCAGCCGTTGAGCTTCACCAGCTCCCCGGCCCGCCCGGAATTGGTCCAGGCCGTCAAGGCCACCAGGGTCATGCAAGCTGTCCAGATCGCCCTGCGCGTCGCCACGGCTCTATCCTCGCTCCAGGTAGGGGGCCGGTCGACCCCCGATGACTCTCTCCGACAACAGTCTCCAACCTCGCGTTGCCGGAGTCCAGAACGATGTGACCGAAGTCCGGCCGGCAGAGGTTGGGAGGGCCCTTGGCATGGGATCGGTTTTGCCAATTCGGGCAACGGCCTGCCTGTGATTTTGGGCCTTCGACGAACGAGACGAGGGTAAAACTCAAACCCAACAGCTCCGGCCGTTCGCTTTCGACTCCAACAGGAACCCAACGATCGAGGAGGGTTGTCCCTCACGACGTTTCTCAGAAGAACCCAACTGTGACCTCCGTCAAAAGATGAACCCAGGGACGGATCTTCTCGACGACGCCAACCCAAGACGCGATCTCTCAAAATCCGAACCCAACGCGAATGGCCTTTCCCGGGCGAAACCCCATGTCGGCCGGGCGGGGCTCACGCCCGGGCGACCGGGCCTTATATTCAGGAATCGCCCGGCGCGGTTATCAGCGTTTTTCCCGGGGTGCTGCATTTCGAGGCCGGTTGTCGGCGTTTGTCGGGTCTTCGTATGATCGAAGGGAGACGAACGAAGCCAGCCCCGTCGAGACCGGTCCCGATGCCCGCGCTCTATCGCATGCCGGTGTTCTATCTCCTGGTCCTGGTCGGTGTCGGGGCCTATGGCCTCGGCCACGGGTTCCGATCGGCCGAGGTCCCCCCGTCGGCCGAGCCGATCGACGAGCCGCCCCCTCCGATCCGGGTGGCGAGGGACGAGGAAGGCCGTTCGGCGAAGGATGGCATCCTCCGGACGCCCGACGGGCTCCGGCGGAAGGTCGTGGTCAAGGATCTCGCCGTCGTCTGCCGGTCCGAGCCGAACGGCGGCCGGGCGGTGGGCAGGCCGCTCGACTACTTCGCCATCCGCTTCCTCTATGGGGAAGAACCGGGCCGATTCCGGGTCGGGCCGATGGTCGGGCCTCCTCAAGGGTGGGTTCCCGCCTCCTCGGTCCTGGAGTGGGACACCCGGCTCATGGCCCGGCCGACCCCCCGCGAGGGCCGACCGAGGCTGGTGTTCTATCGGGACGAGTCGTGCCTGCTCGACGCGATCGCCGGTCGGACCTGCCCGCGTCACGCGGGCCGATGCCCGACCGAGGGGGAGGAGCCGGCCGAGGTCCCCGATGCTCGCGGGTCGTCGGACGAGGGGCCGCCGCTGGGGTTCCCGATCCTCGCCTCGAAGGCGGTCGACGGCCGGGTGATCTACGAGGTCGCCAGCCTCGTGAAGGACCAGGCGACGGCGCCGATCCTGCCGACGGAGCCGCCGGCCGACCTCCGGCCCTATCTCAAGGTGGTCGACGTCGCGTTCGCGATCGACACCACGGCCTCGATGCAGGCGACCATCGAGGCGGCCCGCAAGCTGGCGAGCGACCTGGTGGCCTCGGCCTCGAAGCGGTTCGGCGACGTCAAGCTCCGGTTCGCGCTGGTGGAGTATCGCGACGAGGACCGTCGGTACGGCTTCAAGGCCCGCGTGGTCTCGTCGTTCACCACGCCCGAGGGCTTCCTGGCCGCGTTGAAGCGGACGAGCGCCGCGACCCACGGCGACGGGAGCGTCGACGAGGCGGTCCTCGACGGCGTCGAGATGGCCCTCCCGCCCCGCCCCGGCGACGACTCGACACCCCACGTCAACTGGCCGACCGGGCGGGCCGGGGAGCTGGCGACCAAGTTCCTCGTGCTCCTGGGCGACGCCCCCGACCACGCGCGCGACCTCGACCGGGCGAGGGCCCTCGCGGGCCGCGCCCGGGACGCGGGGATCTCGATCGCGACGGTGGCGATCGACCGGCCGGGCGCGCTCTCCCGCGACGAGCGGGCGCGATATCGCGACCAGTGGCGGACCCTGGCCGAGGAGTCGTACCGGCCGCTCGACAAGGCGAACGGGTTCGCCTCGCCGATCGCGCCGATCACGGCCTCGCTCCAGGAAGGCGAGCAGCTCGCCGACCGCCTCCAGGCGCTCATCGACGACCGGGTCGAGCACGCGCGGACCATCGCCGCGCTGGCGGCGGCCGAGGCGGACGGGAAGCTCGGCGAGTACGTCAACAGCCAGGGTCTGACGCTCGATCGGGTCGCCCCGGTGCTCGTCGACCTCCATCGAGGAGACGCCGCGCGAGTGGCCCGGCCCGACCCCCGCTTCGACGGCCGGAAGGCCCCGTCGGTCCGCCGGGGGTGGATCGCCGACCGGGTCGACGACAGGCCGATGGTCGCGGTCGAGATCCTCATGTCGAGGGACGAGCTGAAGGCGCTGATCGAGGAGCTGACCCAGCTCCAGCAGGCGGCGTCGGGGACGGCCCGCGACCTCTCCGAGCTGCTCCAGATCGGCACGGCCGCCGCCTCGGGCGAGACCTCGTTCCTCGCCGCCGACCGCGGCTCGCGGACCTTCGCCGACCACCTCCGGCGCCGCCAGGGGCTCCCCCCCGCCCGGGCCGGCAGCCTGCTCGCGAGGAGCCAGGCGGACCTCCTCCGCTCCGACGACCTCACCCTCGCGGCCCTCGGCTCGAAGCTCCGCGCCGCCCTGCTCCGGTTGACCAGGCGGCTCCAGGCCCCCGACTGGGACGACCCCCGGCGGACGATCGACGGGATGGCCCTCGTCCCCTACGACGCGATCGACTTCTGATCGGCGACCGACTCGCGAAAATGGCATGACGATTGCGTTGTCGGAGAAACGTCGTCAACCAACCATCCCGTCCACCCAGGGGGAGACCAGGCCATGTCGAACTTCAAGGATAAGGTCGAAGAGGGGATCGAGAAGGCCAAGGACGGCGCCGTCACCGCCGCCCACAAGGCGGAGGAGGGCGTCGAGAAGGCCGGCCACAAGATCGCCGAGGGCGCCTCGGCCGCCGGCAACAAGCTGAAAGAGGCCGGCCAGAAGGTCAAGGACGCCGGCCACGAGGCCGACTGAGAAGACTTCCGGTCGGACCGTCGACGGACGAGGCCCGGGGCGTCGATCGCCCCGGGCCTCGCGTCGTTTCGAACGCACCGGTCAGTGGCCCGTCGGCTTGATCCAGATGTTGCGGTACTGGACCTTGTTGCCGTGGTCCTGGAGCATGATCGGGCCGTCCTCCCCCTCCTTGATCCCGCCGACGCCGCCGGGGGTGGGGGAGATCTCCTTGTCGTCGATGATGGTCAGGCCGTTCTGGACGACGGTGAGCCGGGCCTTCTTGACGACCTTGTCGCCCTCGCGCCTCGCGGCGTGGAAGGTGATGTCGTAGGTCTGCCACTGGAGCGGCGGCTTGCAGGCGTTGACGCTGGGGATGATCTGCTGGTAGATCGCGCCGCAGTCGTTGCTCTGCGGCTTGAGGCCGTAGGAGTCGAGGACCTGGAGCTCATAGATTCCCTGGAGGTAGACGCCGCTGTTGCCGCGCGCCTGGCCCTTCGCGTCGGGCATCAGGGGGACGTTGAACTCGAGGTGCATCTGGAAGTCGCCGAACTTCTCCTTGGTCTGGATGTTCCCCTTGGCCACGGTGGCGACGCCGTCGACGACCGGCCAGTTGCCCTTCCAGGCGTCGAGCGTGCTGCCGAGGAGCACCGTCGCGCCCTCGGGCGGCTTGAGGCCGAGGGTCTTGTCGTTGGGCGTCGAGTCCTGGGCGAAGCCCCGCGCGAGCGGCGCGAGGATCAACGCGAGGGCGAGGCTGTGAGTCCGCATATCGATCGTTCTCCTGGGATGCTGGATGTCGTGCGGGGCCCGCGTCGAGCGGCCCGTCGTCCGACCCGTTCGACGAGTCTAGCGGGCGCGACGGCGCTCCGGTAGGAGCGCGCGGGATCGTGTTCCCGCCACGCCGAAAGGTCGAGCGAGGTTGCGATCTGACCTCTCGCGATCTGATCTCTCGGGATGCGCCGGCGCCCGTCGGCACTGCCCGCGATGGAAAAAACGAGACGGCTCGCGGAATTTTTTTCGATGACGATCGCGACCACCTCAGTCGCCCTCGCGCGAGCGAACTTTCGACCGAGGGACGAGGTCGCGTCGCGAGCACCGATCGAGAAAACCCCGGAAAATAGAGGGGAAAACGCGATCATGCGTCGGACGCACGATCACTTCGACAAAGCATATCGCAAGAATCCATATGATTCTTTCGCGACTGGATATCCGGTTTCGGCGGATGAAACCGGCCCAAAACCGCCGAAAAACGGATGAAATCGGCGAGGATCGATCATTGATGGCCTTCCGCCGCGTGATATATTTCGCTAAGAAATCTCGAAGCGGGATCGGATGACCGGTCCTCTGCTGAGGCTCAGACTCTCTGGTTGGAGGTTCGAGAACCGATGGCGGTCAAGAAGAGCAAGCCCGAAGCGGCGGCGGCCAAGAAGTCGCCCGCGAAGAAGACCGAGGACAAGCCGAAGAAGGAAGCGGCCCCGAAGGCGAAGGCGGCCAAGCCCGCCGCCGCCGCCGCCGCCGACACCGCGACCAAGGCCGAGACCCCGAAGGCCGCCGCGGCCCCCAAGAAGGCCGCCGCGGCCCCCAAGAAGGCCGCCGCGCCGATCAAGCTGACCGAGCGCCAGCTCGAGTTCCTCAAGCAGATCCACGGCGCCAAGGAGGCCGGCTACATGACGGCCAAGAAGGCCGAGCAGAAGACCCTCGACACCCTCCTCGACAAGAAGCTCATCAAGAAGGGCGCCAAGGACAAGGCCAGCGGGAACTTCCGCTACACCGTCTCCAAGGCCGGCGAGAAGCACCTCTCGTCGATCCCCCCCGTCTGATCGCGACGACCTCCGCCCCAACCTCGGCCCCGGGCGTGATCGCCGCCCGGGGCCGAATTTCGCCGAACAGATCACGGCTCGATGAGCTTCTCGTCGTAGAACGAGGCGCAGTCCACCAGCCTCGCCGAGTCGCCGTCGTGAACGGCCATCTTCGCCCCGGCCCAGAGGCTGGCGCCGGCGTATCGGCCGTCCTTGGTCACGCAGTAAAACTTCACGTCGAAGTTGGGCCGGCCCTTGGCGTCGCGGAGCCTCGGCGTCCGGTTGGTCGCCACGATCCGCTTGCAGACCTCGATGAGCGCGTCCTTCGGCGCGAGCCCCCGCCGGAGGTTGTCGACGATCGCGTAGCTCGACAGGTTGAGCAGGTTGGCCTCGCCCCGTCCCGTCGACCCGGCCGATCCGACCTCGTTGTCGAGGAACAGCCCGGCGCCCAGGATCGGCGAGTCGCCCACTCGCCCGGGGATCTTGTAGAAGAGGCCCGAGGTGGTCGTCGTGCAGCCGACGTCGCCGTGGGTGTCGAGCGCCGAGCAGTGGATCGTGCCGTGCTTGCGGATGCCGAAGAACTCGCGGACGACGTCGTCGAGCTCGTCGTCGGGCGGCGGGATCCGGTCGTCGTCCTTGCCGTTGGTCTCCTTCCAGTGGAGCCAGATCCGCCGCGATTCCTCGGTCAGCAGGTTCTCCTCGGGGAAGCCGTGCATCCGGGCGAACCGGAGCGCACCCTCGCCGACGAGCAGGCAATGGTCGGTCCGTTTCATCACCAGCCGGGCGACGGCGGCGGGGTGCATGATATTCCGGAGCGAGGCCACGGCGCCCCCACCGTGGGTCGGCCCGTGCATGACGGCGGCGTCGAGCTCGACGACGCCGTCCTCGTTGGGGATGCCGCCGTAGCCGACGGTCCGGTCGGCGGGGTCGGCCTCGACGATCGCCACGCCCGCGATCGCCGCGTCGAGCGGGTCGGCGCCGGCCTTGATCATCTCCATCGCCTTCTCGACCGTCTTCAGGCCGTTGGCGCTGGAGACGACCACGGGCCTCCGGGGACCGACCGCCCTCGGAGGGGCGGCGCCGATCATCGCCGAGGCCCCCAGGCCGACGGCGCCCGCGGCCAGGAAGGCGCGGCGGTTCAGGTTCTCTGCTGACATGGATCTTCCTCGTGGTGACTCGGCGGGCAATCCTCGGGCGGAGGACAGGCCACAGGATAACCGCGAGCCGCCCGACCGGCCACGATCCGCCGACCGCGCGGGTTGGCCTTGCGGAATCCGGGAAGCCGACTATCATGCGTCGCCGCCCGGGAAGCGCATCGCTGTCGACACTCCATCGGCGACGGCCGAGGGGCCCCATCGGGCCGAGGCGGGAGGGGATGGTCCCTTCGCCGACACTCCCCCAGTACCTATCGCCAAGGATGGCGAGGTAGGACTAGGACCATGCGAGGCGATCGACCCACAACGCGGACCCGGTCCGGGATGGCGCTCGCGCTGGTGATCGCCGCGATTTCCGGCTGTGCCGGCTTCCGCGCCGGCCAGTTCAAGGGCACGACCTCGGCGAGCTTCCTCCGGACGATCGAGGAGAGCAAGGACCCGAACGCCCGCTACGCCGCCTACGACAAGCTCGCGTCGCCCCGCTGCTATGATGACGATTCGCAGAAAGTCCGCGCCGCCCAGGTCCTCGTCGGCAAGCTGAAGGAGAACAAGGAGCCGATCGCCACCCGGGCCGTCATCTGTCGGACCCTGGGCCAGCTCCGGAAGCCGGACGCCCGCGACATGATCCTGGGCGCGACCAACGACGAGGACGCCCTGGTCAGGGCCGAGGCCTGCCGGGCGCTCGGGAAGGTCGGGCGGCCGGAAGACGCCACCGTCCTGGCCCGGGCCATGATGCTGGACAACTCGGCCGAGTGCCGGGTGGCGGCCATCGAGAGCATCGGCGAGCTGAAGTCGCAGGACAAGCGGATCACGCAATTCCTCGTCACCGGCATGGAGCACGAGGAGCCGGCCATCCGCGTCGCCAGCCTGCAGGCGCTCCGGTCGATCACGGGCAAGGACCTGGGGATCGACGCGATCGAGTGGAAGAAGTACGTCGACACCATCCCCGATGTCGCGATCGACCCGGCCTCGACCAGGCCCATCCCGGTCGACGCCGCGGCGACCCTCCCCGAGGCCGTCCTCGGCCGCCCGCCCGAGATCCCCTGAGTCGACGTCGCCGGATCTTGCCCCTCCGTGCGATAATGAGGCGGGGCGAACCGCCGAAGCTCGGACCGTGTCGCTTGGGGGATCGGGTCCGAGGGCGGTCGAAGGTCGGCGCGAGGGGTCATGGACACGCACACGCTGGAAATCCTGGAATTCGACAAGGTGCGCGCCCTCGTGGCCGCCCAGGCGGCCTGCTCGCTCGGCAAAGATGCGGCACTCCGGATGGAGCCGAGCCTCGACCCCGGCGAGATCCGCGAACGCCAGGCGCTGACGACCGAGATGGCCGATGCCCTCTCGTCGGGCCTCACGCCCCCGTTCGGTGGACTCCGCGACATCCGACCGCTGGTCCGCCGGGCCCAGGTCGGGAGCCTGCTCGCGCCCGAGGAACTGGCCGAGGTCGTCGAATCTCTCCGGGCCGTCGCCAATCTCGGCCAGTGGCTCGACAGGATCGGCGACGAGTTCCCGCGCCTCGGCGGGTT
>JAJYDH010000223.1 GCA_021777685.1 Planctomycetota bacterium
GACGCCGACATCCTGATCTGGGCCTCGGCGCAGATCACCGAGGCGCTCGACCGAGGCCTGACCCCCGGCCGCGTGGTCCACTTCCATCCGCACAATCTCCTGAAGTCGATCCGGCGGGCGACAGGAGGCGAGCACTACCTTCGCCTCCGCGCGGCCTTGGAACGCCTGACCCACACGGCCGTGCGCACCAACATCCGCGCCGAAGGCAAGAAGAAGGCCGCCTCCTTCCACTGGCTGGAGAGCTGGACGGAGGTGACCGACGAGCAGACGGGCGAGACGACCGGCATGACGATGACCCTTCCCGATTGGCTCTTCGACGGCATCCTCATGAAGGGCGGGGTGCTGACGATCCACGAAGACTACTTCCTGCTGACCGGGGGAATCGAGAAGTGGCTCTATCGCGTCGCCCGCAAGCACGCCGGGCAGCAGGAGGGGGGCTGGCAGTTCACCATGCGCCAGCTCTACGAAAAGTCCGGCTCCTCCTCTCGCTTCTCGGATTTCGCCATCGACGTCCGCAAGGTCATCGAGGCAGACTCGCTCCCGGAGTACACCGCGCAGCTTCACAAGAACGAGGAGGGGGACGAAGTCGTCCATTTCCTGAAGCGCGACCAGCTCAGCCTGGACGATCCGCGCTACGAGACCCCCAGACACCCCCGACGCCGGATCGCACAGGGGATTTCCTCCAAGTCCTTGAAATTCGTCGAGATACCGCAGTGATCGGCACGGCCTATCAGGCGTAATGTGATAATCTGCGACCCCTTCGGCACGGCCTATTGGCCGCAAAGCACCTCGTGGATCAAGGCGGGACACGGCCTATTAGGCGCACCCCGCCCCGAATCAGGCGTCAAAAGGGCTCAGTCGAGCCAAGGGGCAACGAAATTCGCGGTCGGAGGGGCCTCTCGCAGGGCTCTTCGAGGCATTCCGGGGATGAATCCGGGTCCGGAAGCGAGCCCACGACCGGGACGGCCTATTAGCCGCACGTCTTCGGGTTGGATGCTGGGGGTCCGTCGTCGGATTAATTGCGTTTTGCCGACGTGGATCAGCACGGCCTATCGGCCGCACGAGGCACGGCCTATTAGCCGCGGCGTGTCACGGCCTATAAGGCGCAAAGGCACGGCCTATAAGGCGCACGAATCGCCCGATTATCGAGTTACTTTAATCGGTTGCTCGGGTGCTAACTGTTTAACTTCAAGTATTATATATAACTTACTTAACGTCCATGGGCTGTGGACAACTTCGGTAAGTGGTCCGGAGCACGATCCCGACGGCGGGGGAGGGGCAACCAGGAAGTGGCATTCAGGAATGCGTGCTCAAACGCGGCCATCGGGGTCAATTCCGCCCAACGATGCTGGTGAGGGCACGAGGCCCGTGCCAGGACGATCGGACATGTCTTGCGGGCGATCGGGGTGGAGAAGGCTCTCGCGCCAGACCCGGGCGGCCGTCGGGACAATCTGAACATCGGCACCCATCATCGGTTGACAAGTCTGACACCTCCGGTTAGAGATAGGCTGGGGAGGATGCGTAAATAAGGTGAACGGTCGCTTGCCGTCGCGAGTCGACTTGAGAGCATTCTGGAGCTGGTCCGTGCGGCCGGATATTCGACGCCGGCCATCGCCGCCAAGCTTGAGGTCTGCGACCAGACCGTCTACCGTGACATCTGTTCCTGAAACAGCGAGGCTGTAAGACTAGAGTTTCGGACCTCAAGCGACGGCCGACAGCTTCTGGAGTAGGGCCCTGATGCATTCTGGCGAGGGTACTCTCTCGCCAGACTCCCCATAAACCTCGTGCTCCCACATCTGCAACCTCAATGAACCCAGCATGTCCGTGAACGTCGGCGTCACCTTCTTCTTGTACCACGGCCGCTCCCGCACCACCTGCGAGCCCTCATGGCCACTCCGGCAGTACCACAGGATCGTCAGCGACCCGACCAGCCAGGCCATCGGGTGCGCCCGCTCCACGCTCCGCTCCGAACGCACTCGTGGCTCGTGCAGCCCGAGGAACTGCTTGCTGTCGAAGAACGCCAGTTCCACGCTCCACCTGCGGCAGTATCCCAGGATCACCAACGCCGCCGAGGCACTCGGGTCGGTCGCCACCAACGCCTCGTCGCGCCATTCGCCGGCCGGGTCGCGGACCAGCACCACCATCACCGGGTCGTCCTTACTCCCCCGATACCAGAGCACCTCGCGAATCACTTGCACCCGGAGCTCTCGGGTCTCCTTGGGGAAGGCGATCTTGAGGGTCTCGGCGGGGTAGGCCGCCGTGTCCTCGATCATCGCCTTGGGGGCGGAGAGCCGTCGCCCTTTCTTGGGCCGCCGCCCCTTGCCGCCGTAGGGGCCGGGCCGCTCGAACAACGCCGCCTTCCAGTGCAGCGGGCCGATCACCTGGAGGTTACTCGGCCGATCCCGCAACACGGCCGCGTTGATGTAGGCACTGTCGCCGACCAGCCAGAAAGTCCGATCGGGATTGGCCTGGGCCAGCCTCCGGGCCAGTTCGGCGGCGGACTGGGGGCGGGGCTCATGGCCGGCCTGCCCCACCTTGCGATAGAGCCGCCAGAGCACCGGCAGGCAGAAGTAGCGATCGGCCCGCATCGGGATCGGCACGGCGATGCCCAGCACGACCCAGTTCAGGCCGAACCGGAAGCTCTTGTGCCTCTTCGAGGAGAGGACCGCGTCGAGGAAGATGCCGCCGAAGGCGACCTTGGCCCCGCGCTTGTGGCAGAGGGTGTCGTCGACGGCGACCCAGGCCACGCCGCCGGGCACCAAGTGGGTGAGGATCAGCGTGGCCAGGACGAGGCCCAGGTCATCCCACTCCCAGGCGGCGGAGTGGAACACGGAGTAGGCGGTGTCGTGGTGCCGCTTGGCGGCCAGGCCGGTGGCCTGCCAGACACCGCTAATGGTGTGTGGGCCCAGGCAGACGACCCAGCCGGCGATGAGGGATTGGAAGGTGGCGAAGACGGCGGGGTGGAAGCCATCGCGGAAGGACTCTACCAGGATGGCGAGGCTGGGAATAAGCTGGTGCATGGAGCGGGCCTCCGCTTGGGCTTGGTCCCGGTTGGTGTGGTAACCCCCAGGATACCGAGTCCGTGCGTGCTGGCCCGCTCTTTCCTTATGCCCTTCGACAGTCGTAAAAGTCCGAAAATCTAGTAAGATACGTTCCAGCAAGCATTGCAGCGGCTGGGTTTACGAACTTGTCGATGAGCCTCCCAACGCCTCTGCCGAGCCGGGGGACGGTCCATGACCGCCGTCCGATCGCGTAATTGGCGGGCAGTATGCCGAGTCGGTGCGTGCCGGGGGGATGCTCGGGTTCGTCCTCGACGGAGACGTGGATCGTGCCGTCGCCGGCGTGGGAGACGACGTCCGGAGGTTGCACTCGGAACTCGGCATGACCGCCCCCGGGGCGTTCTTGACGTCGTCGATCCGACCCGCCGACGCGAGGATTCGCGAGACGGTCCACGTCCGGCCCGGGCAGTCTGAGCCGTTCCGCATCCACCACATGTTCCTCGCTGGCGATCCGAATGCACCATTCCGACCCGACTTTCCGCCATCCGAGACGGCCGCGAAGATAAAAGCAAAAGACCGTCGAAAGTCCGGCAAGCAGGCGGGGAAATAAGCAGCATAACGACATTTCGCGGGTGCGATCAGGGACGAACTCCGTCTCGGTATCGTCGCCGACGGGTTAGCTTGGGACTTTCTCCTGAAATGGCGCGACCGGGGTGAATCCGCGACTCTTGAGGAACCAGGGGGAGGGGCTCTAGCAGTGGTTATCTCGGGCCGGCGAAGAGTTCGGCACGAGGCATGCCGATCTTCCTAACGGGCTCAAGCGTCTGGTCGGCTCTCGGACCAGCTTCGATGGGGGCGTGATCATGAGGTTGGCTTTTCGCGGATTCTTGACACTCATCGCGGGTTTCGCCTTCCTGGCGGGCACCGCCAAGGCTCAGGGCCTGGGGGGCGTCGCCTCGCTGGGCGGCTATGGGGCTGCTCCCGTCTATTCGAACCCGGGGATGGGCGGCGGCGTCGGCCCGATGATCATCCCCTACGGGGGGATGTTCGAGGGCTTCATGCCCTCCCGGATGGGTGGGGGAAGCTCGCTCGGCTTCCGCTCCCGGCCGAGCGCGGCGATGGGGTCCGCGCGGACCTCGTTCAGCCTCTCCCCGCTCTCCGGCGGTATGGGACAGAACCGGGGCGCCCGGATGGCCCCGTCCTTCGGTCAGCCGGGAGGGTTGCGCCTCGGCGGGGGGATGGGCCAGCGCCCGCCGGGCGCCGGCGGCATGGGGGTGATGCCGCCGAGCTTCGGCTATCCGTTCCGCCAGCCGCCGAGCCTCGTCCCCGCGCCGACCCCCGGCGCGGGCATGTCCATGTGACGACGGCGTCAGCGCGGCTCGGGCTTCGGCGGCCCGGGCCGCACGGCCTCGGGCGCCCCCGCCGGCCCAACCGGCCCGAAGGGGCCCGGCTCGCCGTCGGGGGGAGGGGGCGGATTGGGGGCCGGGGTAGTAGCCTCCGCTCCTGGCGCCGGCGGGTGCTCGTTGATCTGGACCCCGACCGCGCGTTCGAGCGAGGCGAGGGCCTTGCCCAGCTCGCCCTCGACCTGCGCGACCTGGAGCTGGACCTGGAGCACCTCCCGGAGGGCCGAGAAGACCGTCGCCACGTCGACATTCCCCTTGGCGTAGTCGCTTCGGGCGAGCTCGAGCGTGTTGGTGGTCCGGGGGAGGATCTGATCCCTGAGCAGGCCGACGACGTTCTGCTGGACCTTCGCCTGCACCATGAAGTCCTTGATCTCGCCGAACGTCTCGTCGCGCTGGGCCTCGTAGAGCTTCGCGTCCGCCTTGGTCCGCTCCTCCGCCTCGCACACCCCGGCCCGGTACTTCGCCCGGTAGATCGGCAGGTTGAACCCGACGAAGAATCCGATGTTGGGCATGCCGCTCGCCGTCAGCGGCGTCTCGGCGTTGGTCTTCTCCATGTCCATGTAGGTGAGGCCGAGGGTCACGTTCGGATAGAACCGCTTCCTCGCGAGCTCGACCGCCTTCTCGTCGCGTGCGACGGCCGCGAGCCGGCCCTGAAGCTCGGGGCGGGCGGCGACGGCCAGTTGATACAGCCGCTCCATCTCGGCCGGGACGGCGGCCCGCGGGAGCTCGGGCAGGGCCACGAGGTCCGTCTCGGGGCTCACGTGGAGCAGGCGGGCGAGGGAGGCCCGGGCGGTGGCGATCCCCTGCTGGATGGTCGCCTCTTCACGGTCCAGCTCGCTGAGGAGCACCTCGGCGCGGAGCACATCCTGCTGGGTGCCGCCGGTCCCGAGGCGGGACTTCGCGAGCGTCCGGAAGTCCTCGAGGATCTTGCGGTTCTCGACCAGGACTTCCCCGGTCTTCTGGCTCACGTAGAGGTCGAAATAGGCGCGCTTGACGGCCGCGACCGCGTCGAGCTGGGCCGCGGCGAGTTCCGCCAGGGCGACCTGGACGTCGCGCTCGGCGACCTCGCCGCGGAGCCTGAGCGTGCCGAACCAAGGGAACTGCTGGGCCAGGGTGAGGTTGTAGGGGTTGTAGCCCATCAGCGAATACTGGGGGCCAACTGCCGGGATGGGGAAGATGGTGTTGGAGGCCACCGGGTCGTCGAGCGTGGTCACCTGGGGGATGCGGTACTTGAGCGACTGGACGTTGTGGTAGGCCGCCTGTACGGTGCGGTTCTCGGCCAGGGCCCGGCGGATGTAGGCGTCGACGGGCAGTGGCCCGGAGAGCTCGGGGGACGCCTCCGGGGCGGGCGCGATGGCGGTCGCCATGGGCTCGCCCGGAGGATGGTCCTGCGGCGTGTGGAACGCAGCGGCCGCGACCGAGCCGTCGACCGTGGCGGGGCTCTTCCGGGAAAGCGGGGCATTCGCCGTCTCCGGCCGCTGGGACACGTGTGCGCAGCCGACCATCCCGCAGACGAAGGCTCCGGCGAGGGTGGGGGACCAATATCGTCCCATTGGGGCATTCTCCAAGTGCAGCGGATCGCACGCAGCATGTGCGCAACCGGGAACGCCGGTACCGTTGAGCCCGTCTGATGCATCGGCCCGGAAGATCCTGCCGCTTTGGCCGATTATCCCGAAGCCGTCGGTTTTCCCGGAACTGTCGTTTTTTTCCTCGCTTCCGAACAAAGTCTGCCCCCGGCCCGTAGTCACCCCCACGGGGTCGGCGTTTTTGACTCAAGTTCTCATCGGGTTTCGACCGACCTTGTTCCGCCAGGGACCGTGTTGTATAATCGGTCGTACTCGTCCATCGGTTTGGCTCGTGATCCCATGACCGACATGACCAATCACCCACACCGCCTGAATCTCCTCTGGGTCGCCGCCATGGCGCTCGCGGGGATCCTCTCGGTCGGTGATACGGCCAGGGCTTGCGCCGAGACCAAGGTCCCGAAGGCTTGTTGTGAGGGGAGCCCCGCGGCCGATTGCCAGTGCTGCGGCATGCCCAACTCCGCATCCCTCTCCGGGGTCGCCCGGGCCCATGGTACGGGGTGGACATCGGCTTTGGGCGTCGAAGGGCTACGCCCGGGCCGTTCGTGCGAATGCCGCTCGAACGACCCGGTCGCCCCCGCCCAGAAGCCCGAATCCCGCACATCCGACGAAAGCCGCACCGATCAGGGCAACGACGCCGTCGTCGCGTATCTCACGCATGCCCCGCAGCCATCGATGCCGGCGTCTCGGCTCATTTCTGCGAACCTGAGCCCGCCGAAGTCCCCCCTCTACCTGCGCACCCTCCACCTCCTCGTTTAATCCCACCCCCGCGGGGCGTTCTCCGCCCCGCATGTGGTAGGCGTCCGCGCCCCCGGTACGTCCGCGGGTCACGGTTTCGGCGCCTCTCCGCTAACACCCATCTCGAATGACGACTTACGGGTGAATCCCGGCCTGGGCCTTCATGCCCCGGTTGGGATGGGGGATTGGATTCATGGCTTTCGACGCGAATTCTCGCGAGCCGCTTGCGGCTCACGCCGAAGAACCTGCGCGTGGTCCGCTCGCTCCTTCGGAGCCGACGCTCACGCGGTGGCAGAAATTCCGCATGGTCGTGAAGGTCGTCGAGCTTCGGCTCCGCTTCATCGCGCTCATGGCGGCAACGGGCCTGGTCTTCGGCTACTGGGACACGATCTGGAACCACTACGAGAAGTGGACCCGCCCGCCGGGCACGGTCCACGCCGCGGCGTCGGACGTTGAATACTACTGCCCGATGCATCCGACGGTCATCCAGCCGGAGCCCGGGAGCTGCCCCATCTGCGGGATGCCGCTCTCGAAGCGGAAGGTCGGCGAGAAGGAGACGCTCCCCGCGGGCGTCGTCTCCCGGCTCGCCCTCGGCCCCATGCGGGTGGTCCAGGCCGGGATCCAGACGAGCGAGGTCGCCTACGCCCCGCTCTCCGAGGCCATCACCACGGTCGGCTCCGTCACCTATGACGAAAGGCGGCTCGCCCGGATCTCTTCGAAGACCAAGGGCATGTCCCGGATCGAGAAGCTCTACGTGAACTTCAACGGCGACTCGGTGAAGGCCGGGGAGCCGCTCGCCGAGCTCTACAGCCCCGAGCTCTATCAGGCCATCCAGGAACTCCTCCTCGCCCAGCGTTCGGCGAAGGAGCGCCCGCCGGCCCAGAGCGCGTTCGGCCGCTCGCTCCTGGGCAGCGAGGGGGAGATGGTCAGGCTCGCCCGGGAGAAGCTCTCCCGCTGGGGCATCACCGCGCAGCAGGTCGACAAGATCCTCGCGAGCGGCAAGGCCGAATACAAGGTCCCGATCCTCTCGCCGATCAGCGGCATCGTCACCCGCAGGAACGTCCTCGAGGGCCAGTACGTCGCCGAAGGAGATGCGCTGTTCGAGATCGCGGACCTCTCCCATGTATGGGTGCAGGCGCAAGTCTATGAAGACCAGTTCTCGGCCCTCAAGATCGGCCAGGCGGTCGAGGCCAGGGTCGAGGCCTATCCCGGGGAGCTCTTCCGGGGCAAGGTCGCCTTCATCGCCCCGGCGCTCAACCCCGCGACGCGGACCGTCGATGTCCGCTACGACCTGGACAACGCCGACTCTCGCCTCCGGCCGGGGATGTTCGCGACGGTGAAGCTCGACACCCCGGTCGCGGACACGCCGGCGTTCCGCTCCCGGCTCGCCGCCGCGGCGCCGAGGGAGCCCCACGCGAAGCACGCGATCCTCACCGTGGCCGAGCAGAAGATCTGCCCGGTGACGACCCTCAAGCTCGGGGCGATGGGCGAGCCGGTCTCCGCCGAGGTCGAGGGCGGGAAGGTCTGGACGTGCTGCGAGGCGTGCCCGCCGAAGCTCAAGGCCGAGCCGTCGAAATACCTCGCCCGCCTCGAACCGGCCCCGAAGGACGAGGTCCTCACCGTCCCAGAGTCCGCGGTCATCGACACCGGGACGAGGAAGCTGGTCTACGTCGAGACCGAGCCGGGCGTCTTCGAGGGGCGCGAGGTGGTCCTGGGCCCGGTCTCCGGGGACGTCTATCCGGTCCTCGAAGGGCTCGCCTCGGGCGAGAAGGTCGCGACCGCCGGCTCGTTCCTCATCGACGCCGAGAACCGCCTGAACCCGAAGAGTGCCGTGAAGAAGAAGGGCGAGCCTACCGCCCCGAGTGGCGAGGCAACCCGATCGGCCGCGATCCCTGCCGCCGCGGCCCACAGGCATTAAGGGGAGGCAGGTCCATGATCGAAGGAATCATCGAGTGGTCCATCCGGAACCGCTTCCTCGTCATCCTCGCGGCCGTCGTGGTCGGGGTCGCGGGCTTTCGCGCGATGCTGACGATGCCGGTGGACGCCATCCCCGACCAGTCCGAGAACCAGGTGATCGTCTTCACCGACTGGATGGGCCGCAGCCCCCAGGAGATCGAGGACCAGGTCACCTATCCGCTCACGACCAAGCTCCAGGGGCTCGCCGGCGTGAAGGTCGTCCGGTCGTCGAGCGAGTTCAACTTCTCGATGATCAACGTCATCTTCGACGACGCGACGGATTACTACTTCGCCCGGCAGCGCGTGCTCGAGCGGCTCGCGACCGTCGCCCCGGAACTCCCCCAGGGGGTCACGCCCTACATGGCGCCCGACGCCACGGCCGTCGGCCAGATCTTCTGGTACACCGTGGAGGGGGAGAAGACCGACCTCGGCGAACTCCGGGCCATCCAGGATTGGTACGTCCGCTACCAGCTCAATTCCGTCCCCGGGGTCGCCGAGGTCGCCTCCGTCGGCGGCGCGCCGCGCGAGTACCAGATCGACCTCGACCCGAACAAGCTCCGCTCCTATGGGGTGAGCCTCGGCGAGGTCTACTCGGCCGTGCAGCGCTCCAACTCCGCCGTCGGCGGCCGGGTGATCCACAAGGGGAACGCCGAGTACCTCATCCGCTCGGTCGGCTGGATCAAGGACGTCGAGGACCTGAAGAAGACGGTCGTCGCCGAGCGCGGGGGCGTCCCTATCTACCTGAAGACCATCGGCTCGGTCCAGATGGGCCCGGGGTTCAAGCGGAGCGTGCTCGAGAAGGACGGCCGCGAGGTGGTCGGCGGCGTGGTGATGATGCGCTTCGGCGAGAACCCGCTGGAGGTCACGAGGCGCGTCAAGGAGAAGATCACGACGCTCTCGGCGGGGCTCCCCGAGGGGGTGCGGATCGTCCCCTTCTACGACCGCACGCCGCTCATCAACAAGGCGCTGGAAACGGTGTC
>JAJYDH010000224.1 GCA_021777685.1 Planctomycetota bacterium
GGACGCCAGTCGAAATCCCGAAGTTCAGGGCTTCTCGGCCTTCTCCACCGGAGCTGAGGTCGTCCCTCCGCCGATACCGGAGAGGAATTCGGCGACGGTCCGATCCGCCGTGGCGTCCTGCGCCCTGGCTCCCGGCCCCTGAAGTGGATTGTCGCCGTTGTGGTAGCGATGGCACTCGGTGCAGTCGAACGAGGCGCCGCCTGTCGAGGACGCCGGCGATGAGGCGAACCACCCGGCCCAGCCCTTCGACGGGGCGTGGCACTGGACGCAGTTGTCGATGTTGGGGATCAGGACATCGGTCGCGACGGTCGAGGCGTCCTTCGTCGGCGTCTTGCCGTCGGCCTCCAGGGGGTAGGATCGGGAGTGGCATTCGCGGCAGGAGACGCCCCGGTGCGCGGTGTGGTCGAAGGCGGCGTGGGTGAACCAGATCTCAGGGACCTTGGTCGGCTCGACCAGGCCCTTCGCGGCCTTCTCATCCTTCTTGAAATAATGGCATTCGTTGCAGTTGTTCTTCCGGTTCGAGCCGCCTTCGGCCGGCGAATCGTCGAAGAACGACTTGAGCGCGACAGCGACCGCGTCGTCGAGCTTCTTGCGGGCGGGGGTCTCGACCGGGGCCTTGCCGGGCAGGGGGGCCTTCGGCGTGTAGACCTCGCTCAGCAACTTCGGGTCGTCGGAGAGCACCTGCGCCGCGTAGGTCTGCCGCAATGACGACTCGACGACGTCGGGCTGGACGCCGTGGGGGACCTCGACGTCGGGCATCCTCGGGTCGAAGCTGAGCGAGTGGCAGGCCCGGCAGTTATTCTCGAAGGTGATCGGCCGATAGTAGGCGCCGGGAGTCCGGACGGGCGGGGTGGTCGTCGCGACGGCCGGGTTGACCGGGTGGCTGGCGTCGCCCGGGTCGAGCACGTGGCACGACGCGCAATCGAGCTGGACCGGGGCGGTCGGCGCGGCCGATTTCCGGTAGCGCTCCCGCTCCGAGGCGATCGGGATCTGCCCGTAAGTATAGGGCGTCGCCTTGGGGTCCTTGACGATCCCGGACGCCATGTGCAGGGCATGGTTGAACTTGAGCCGGCCCTTGTCGACCGGGGGCTTGCCGGCGGCGTAGGTCGCGGCCTCGGGCCGGAACGCGGGGTGGGCCTTGTCGGCCTCGGCGAATCGGGAGACATTTTCGAACATCCGGCCCCAGGCCGGCTTGGCGCCGGAGGCCATGTGGGCGGACATGTTCTCGTGACAGGATGTGCACTCGACGTCCTTGAGCCGGACGAGCGAGAAATCGCCCCCCTGGTGGTCGCGATGGCACTCGGCGCAGCCCTTGACCTCGGCCTCGACCTGGGCCTTGTGGTGCGCCGGCCCGGCGTGGCAGCTCATGCAGAGCTGGTCGCTCTTGCGCTGGTCGGCGGGGACGGACTTCGAGGAGAGCAGGGGCCTGCCGTCGATCGGGGCGAACGGCGCGTGACAAGCGTCGCACCTGTTCTCCCAGGCGGTGTGGACGCGGGCCAGCTCGCCGTGGTTGGCACGGAGGCTATTGACGTCGGTCGAGGAGGCCCCCTTGCCGGTCCAGTCGACGCCGATCGCCCACCAGCCGATCGCGAGCACGCAGGCCAGCGCCGAGAGGCGGAGCCTTGTCCGTTGGAGCCCGTCTCGTGTCCGGAAATAATCCTTGGGGACCCGCTTCCATCGGTCCTTGCCTGTCTCGCGTTTCATGGGCATGGGAAGCCGGGCCTCATCGATATTTCAGGGCCACCCAGATGTGGACGAACATCAGGATGACGAGGGCCACCGAGAGCGGGAGGTGGATGCTGAGCCAGCCGTGGAGCCAGCGATGGAGGTGGTCCTGGCGGTCGAGCTGTCGACGCTGGTCGCAGAGGTTCTCGAGGATGCCGATCGCCTCGTGCGTGCCCAGGGGGAGCTTGTTGCGGAGTTCGCGGAAGATCGACTCGGCCTTGTTCGGCAACGCCAGGGGAGATCGCGATTTCTTACCTTCGAGCAGGTAGGGGGCGATGCTCGCCCGGAAGACCTCGCGGAGCGGCTCCGAGTCGGGCACGGCGGCCTTGGGGACGCGCGTCACCAGCACCTTGCCCTGGACATTACCCACGGTCTGGACCGCGCCCACCGTAATATGCGACACCGGGGCGCCGCTGGCGACTTCCTGCTGCTCCTCCTCGTCGGGTTCCTCGCCGGGCAGGGCCCCGCAGGTGGCCGAGACCAGCCGGGCGGCGTCGTCGACCATGAAGCGGACCATCCGGTCGATCTGCGAGTGGATCGTCTCGGCCGGGACCTGGTTGAGCATCCGGGTCGGCAGGATCTGCTGGAGCCAGAGCCCCCAGACGCCGCTGGCGATCACGATCAGGAAGAGGACCATGAGCACGGCGCTGAGCGACCCGCCCCAGCGGAAGCCGCTGTGATAGACCAGCAGCGGGACGGTCAGGAGCCCCAGCCAGATGTGGGCGACCATCCAGTCCTGGACCCGGCCGATCCGCCAGGCGCGGACCTTCTTGCGGCCCCAGAGGGCGAATTCGAACAGGATCAGCAGTCCGCCGAGGACGCCGAAGGTGAAGCCGGGCGGGCTACCGCCCCCGGGCCAGACAGGGGCACCTCGGCTGGCGAAGAAGTACCAGGCGCTCGACGCGGCGGTCGCGACGAGGAGGAACGCGATCCACGGTCGGTGTCTCGCGAAATTCCGGCGGTCGATCAGCACGAGACGGCCCCTCGGATCTTCATCGATCTCGGCACAAGACGTGGCGGCAGAGTCAGATCATCTAACACCGGCGGTCGGGCCGTGTCAACGAACCGGCGGGCCCGCCCGCCTAATTCTTCCGGGTCAGCGGGATCACCCCGTTCCACCCGTCGGGCGGGATCCGATTATGCTGGGCGATGAAGACCCAGAGGAAGTCCTTGACCTGGTCCTCGGGGGGGACCTTCGACAGGTGGAGCAAGGCCTCGGGCCATCGGCCATCCATGACCGCCTCCAGGGCCGACTCGTAGGACCGGATGTGGTCGTCGGAGAGTGTCGGGTCGACGGCCTCGGGCGGGAGCAGTTCGGTCACTTCCAGGGGCACGTCGAGGCCATAAGGCTTGATCTTGGCCAGGCGGCGGAACCGGGCCATCTCGGTGGGGAGCTGGGCCCGGGCCAGCCTGGCGGTGGTCTCGTCGAGCAGGATCGGGGCGTGGAGGATCTTGGTCATCCCCTCCATCCGCGACGCCAGGTTCACGACCGGGCCGAAGACGCTGACCTTCGCCTGGTCGACGGTGCCGATCTTGCCGGCGACCGCCGGGCCGCTGGCGATGCCGATCCCCATCTTGAAGTTGGCCAGCGGGTGCCCCTGGCGGCGGGCGTTGGCCTCGAACTGGGCGCGGATCTCCAGCGCCGCCAGGCAGGCCCGCCGGGCGGAATCCCCCGAGTCGATCGGCCATCCCCAGAAGCCCATCGCGGCGTCGCCCTGGAAGTCGCCGACCACGCCGCCGGTGTCCATGATGTGATAGGTCATCACCCGGAGCGCCTTGCTGACCCGCTCCAGCAGGCCCAGGAGGTCGTCGGCGTTCCGCTCGGACTCGCGGGAGAAGCCCCGGAGGTCGCAAAAGAGCACCGAGACGTCGGTCTTCCGGGGGGCGAGGACGACCTCGGGATCGGCCCCGGCCAGCGACTCGATGACCACGGGCGAGAAGAACTGGGTCAACACCGCCTGCTTCTGCTGGAGCCGGCGGACCTGGCGGAGCGCCGCGAGGATCGAGGCCACCAGCTCGGTGAACTTGAGGTCCGCCAGGAGGTCCGGCGAGTTGACCGAGGGGGGGCCGCCGAGCGCGTCGAACCCGAACCGGCCGAAGACGTAGATCGCCCATCCCTCGGGGTCTTCCCCGATCACCGGCGTGCAGTAGGACCAGTCGATCCCGCCGGTCATGGTGAACTCGGGAACGTCGGACGGATCTTCCGAGCCGCCCCAGACATAGGAGACGCTCTTGCCCTGCCGCATCGATTCCAGGATGAGCTGCTCGCTGGGCCGGAAGCTCCCGCCCTGGTTGGGCCGCCGGAAGTCGAAGCTGAGGACCTGGATCTTGGGCCGATCCTTGCCGCCGGGCTCGACGGCGACCAGCGCGGCGCCGTCGGCCCTCGGGATGCCCGCCAGGAGCATGTTGACCAGCCTGATGAACAGCTCGCCGTCGTCATCGGCCCCCGAGATCAGGTTGGGCAGGCGGCTGAGCACGTCGATCCGGAGGTCGGCGTCGCGGTAGCGGGCCGCCTGGATGTCCTGGAAGGCGTAGGTCCGCCGTTCCAGCGGCGGGGGGATCTGGGGGTCGATGTCGACCCGGTCGTCGGCGAGCGTGAAGGTCGTCTCGCCGATCTGGAACTGCTCGCCCGGCTTGATCTCGAAGGTCTCGTGCTCGTGGCCTCGGAACGTGATGGCGTTCCTCGCCTGGGGGAGCCGGCGGATCAGGAGCACCCCGTCGTGCCAGCGCAGCTCGGCGTGCTGGCGCGAGACCTTCTTGTCCCAGGGGACGGCGAACCCTCCCTCGCCCCGGCCGAGCGAGACCCGCTCGCCGGCCGGGAGCGGGCGTCGCCAGCGGTGCTGGGGCTCGTTACCTTGCGCGATCAAGTCGGCCACGCATACCGCTCCAGGAGATCGGCCCGGGGACCGCTGGGTTGCGTCGGGGGGAGTCTCGGCCTGCTTCGCCGTCTCGGACCCCATCATAGGCCGGCGGCCGGACCGGTCACAAGCGGGGAACTCTGGGACTTCGGCGAAGATTCTCCGGAGATTTTCGACCGGACCGGTCGCGGCGATCGTCCGATGGAAGGGTCAAAACCGTCTTCGTCGCGAGTCGAGGGCGCTCGGATGCCGAATGGAACCCCCCAAGTCGACAACCGCACCGCCCGCCGGGCCGGGCCGCCCCTCGGCCTCCTTGGGATGCTCGTCCTGGTCGCCGGGGTCGAGTCGGCCATCATGGCCCGCGACCTGGACTTGACCACGCTGGTCGCCGCGAACTGGCGGATCGAGGGGCGGGCCCCCCCGGCACGCGGCCGGCAGGGAGATCCTCTGCTTCGGCGACAGCATGGTCAAGATTGGCGTCCAGCCCCGGGTCATCAGGCGGAAGGTCGGCAAGTCCGCGTATAACTTCGCCCTCTACTGCGGCTCGGCCCCGGCCACCTACACCATGTTCCGCCGGGCGATCGACGGCGGGGCCAGGCCGGCCGCCGTGGTCATCGACTTCCAGCCCGAGCTGCTGATGGGCGACCCGATGAAGCTCCTCAACCGGGTCTTCCCCGAGTTGCTGACCGCCCGCGAGACCTTCCAACTCTGCCGGGACGCCCGCGACGCCGCCCGTTTCGCCGAGTTCACCGTCGCGAGCATCCTCCCCTCGGCGAGGAAGCGTTTCGAAGTCAGGGCCGCCGTCGTGGCCGCGATCCGGGGCGAATCCGCCTCCGTCCGGGACAAGCTGCTCGCCGCCCGGCGGAACTGGAAGGTCCACAATGGGGCCGAGGTCCTACCCAAGAACCCGCACTACCGGGGCGAGGTGCCCGAGGCCGGCGCCTACCCCTCCATGTTCTGGGTCCCCTGGAGGCCGAACGAGCTGAACCGGCTCTACCTCGAAAAGTTCCTGGACCTGGCCGCCTCGCGCAAGATCCCCGTCTTCTGGACGCTCCAGCCCAACGCGGCCGAGGTCGACGCCCGCCGCGAGAAGGTCGGCTACAACGCCCAGTTCGGCGCCTTCGTCCGGCATTACCTCGCGAAATACCCGAACCTCATCGTCGTCGACGGCCGCCACGTCAACTATCCCCATCAGGTCTTCACCGACCCGGTCCACCTCGACAGGCACGGGGCGGTCGCATTCTCCCTGGGGCTGGCCGACATCCTCCGGGCCCGCCTGGTCGACCGGACCGAGGGGCCTCGATGGGTCGCCCTGCCCGACCACCGGGGCGAGATCAACTCAATCGCCCTCGAAGACCACGACGAGTCGGCCATCGCCCTCCGGGCGGGGGAGGGGATGACGCGACGTTGAGGTGATCGCCGACGCTTCTCGGGAGAAGACCCGGATCATCGCCCGTCCTCTTGCCGGCCGGCCTCGATGGCCGACCATCGCCTCCGCCGGACCTGGTAGAAGAGCACGGGCAGTAGCAGGTCGATGACCTCGTCGGCGACGAGCAGGCCGCCCAGGACCGGCGCTGCCATCGGCCGGATCACCTCGGCGCCGGGGCCGTCGGCCCAGAGCATCGGGGCGAGCCCGAGGATGGTGATCCCCTCCGTGAGGAGCTTCGGCCGGAGCCGATGCGCGGCGCCGTCGAGGACGGCCGCCCGGAGACCTTCCAGGGTCAGGGCTCCCAGGCCCCCGGCCCTCGCGACCGCCTCGCGGAGATAGACCAGCATGATGATGCCCGTCGACGTCGCCATGCCGAAGCATGCGATGTAGCCCACCCACGTCGTCACCGTGAACGGGAATCCCAGGAGCCACTGGAAGAAGAGCCCGCCGGCGATCGACCCCGGCACAGCCAGGAGCATCAAGCAGGCGTCGGCGAGGTCGCGGTAGGTCCAGTAGAGCACGGCGAAGATCAGCACGAGGACCAGCGGCAGGACGAGGGCCAGGGTCATCCGGGCGCGGGCCTCGTGCTCGAACTGGCCGGTCCAGGAGACCGAGACCCCGGTCGGAAGCCTGACATTCGAGGCGACCACGCGGCGGGCCTCCTCGACGAAGTCGACGACGCCCCGGCCCCGGACGTTGAGCCGGACGTAGTTCCGGAGCATGCCGTCTTCCCCCTTGATCGTCGAGGGGCCCTCGACGACCCGGATGTCGGCGACCTCGGCCATCCGGACGAACCTCGGCCTGCCGTCGGGGGCCCGGGCCAGGGTCGGGACCAGGATCTCGCGGGCCGAGGCCTCGTCCTCGCGGAAGGCGCGGGCGTAGCGGACCCGGACGGGGTGGCGCTCTCGCCCCTCGACCGCCGTCGTCGCGATCCGCCCGCCCAGGGCGGCCTCGATCGCGTCGGTCAGGTCGCCGACCGAGACGCCCAGCCTCGCCGCCTTCTCGCGGTCGGCGCGGATCTCCAGGGTCCCTTTGCCACGGACCGGGTCGGCCACGACGTCGACCGCGCCCGGGAGCCGCTTCAACTCGGCGGCGATCGCCTCGGACCCGGACACGACGTCATCCAGGCTCCGGCCGAGCACGCGGACCCCGACGGCGGTGTTCACCCCCGTCGCGAGCATGTCGACGCGGTTCTGGATCGGCATGGTCCAGATGTTCGACCACCCGGGCATCTGCACCGCGCGGTCCAGCTCGGCACCCGAGCCGATCAGGTCGGCCCGCTCCCGCCGCCAGAGGACGAGGTGCCGGGCGAGGTCCCTCGACAGCTCGCCCTGGATCGACTCGACCCCGGGGATCGGCGGGAGGTCGGGGACCTCGGCCGCCCGGCCCATCGCGTGGTGGTGGGTCGCGGACCTCGGGGAGGGCAGGGGGGGGCGATCCCGATGGGCGCGGACCCTGGCCAGGGCCGAGGCGACCTCCGGGTCCGAGGCGCCGAGCCTGGTTAAAAGATCCTCGATCGCGAGCCGGGTGAAGACCCAGGCCGCTCGCCCGACCAGCTCGGCGTCCAGCTCCTTCAGGTGGGCCCGCCAGAGCTTGAGCTGCACGGGCGTCAGCCCGTCGTGCGACGCCGGGCCCAGCTCCGGCCCTCGCTCGTGAAGAAATCCGACGTTCCGCAGGTAAGCATACTCCCGGAGCTGGACATCGAACCTCGGCATGATCTCGGTGACGCAGGCGGCGATCGCGGCCTCTCGATCCGAGGGCGGGGCGGTCATCCCGACCCGGATCAGGGCATCGAGCACGACCCCGACCTGATGTGTCGCGTCTCGTGCGGTCATCACCCTGCGGGGCCAGAGTTCCCTCGGGCGGAAGTTCACCATCGACTCGATCATGTCCGGAGGCGCAGGGTCGGTGGGGGTGTCGGCCCGGCCAGCCTTGCCGACGACCATCTCCACCTCGGGGAACCGGCAGAGCACCATGTCGCGGGCCTTGAGGTCGTCGCTCGACTGCGTGATGGACGCCCTGGGCACGGTGATCGGCATGTCCATGACCATCCCCTCGTCCAGCGGCGTGAGGAACTCCCGGCCGATCGGCACCATCGACGACTCGGCGATGAGAGCCACCAAAACAAGCCCCAGCGTCGGCACAATCCGCCCGGCCAGCCCTCGGGCCGTCATCCAGGCGGCGACCACGGCCAGGAACAAGGTCGCGAGGAGCAGGGGGCGGCTACCCACCGGCGCGAAGCCGACCAGGAACGTCGCGCCGAGGACGAACGCCAGCGGCGCCGGGCGGTCGAGCAGGAACGCCAGGGTCGGGCGATAGACCTCGATCACGCCCCGGACGATCGGGCTGGCCGACTCGGGCCGGAGCCGCCCCCTGATGAAGATCGTGCAGAGCGCCGGGACGAGCGTGATCGCCAGGCCCGAGACGACGAGCAGGGCGAAGGTCTTGGTGAACGCCAGCGGCCGGAACATCTTCCCCTCGATCCCGCCGAGGGCGAACACCGGCAGGAACGACAGGAGCATGATGACGACCGAGAAGAAGATCGGCCGGCCGACCTCGACGCACGCCGGCAGGACGACCGCCCGGACATCGCCCCGGGCCGGATCGTCGCCGAAGTGCCGCCGGAGCCGGTGCATCGCGTTCTCGGCCATCACGACCGACGAGTCGACCAGCACGCCGATCGAGATCGCGATCCCGGCCAGCGACATGACGTTCGCCTGGACGTCCACGACGCCCAACCTCCTGAGCCCGGCCATGATCGCGAACGACCCGAGGACCGACAGCGGCAGCGTGATGGCGACGATGAACGTCGTCCGAACGTGGAGCAGCACGACCAGCACGCAGGCCGCCGCCGTGACGATCGCCTCGGCCACCGTCCCCACGACGGTCCCGATCGCCCCCTCGATCAGCGGAGTCCGGTCGTAAAAGGGCACGATCGAGACGCCCGACGGCAGGCCGGCGGAGATCTCGTGGAGCCGCGCCTTGATCCGCCGCGTCACCTCCAGCGGGTTCTCGCCCGAGGCCATCAAGATCACCCCGCCGACCGCCTCGCCGCCGTCCTTCTCCAGGCTCCCCCGGCGAGGCCCGGGTCCGACGGCGACGTTCGCCACGTCGCCGACCCGCACCGCCTGACCGCCCGGACCGGGCACGAGGATATTCTCCAGGTCGCGGACGATCGCCCGGGACGCATCGCCCACGTCGGCCGAGGCCCCGAGTCGGCCGATCCCGCGGACCACGAACTCGGCATTCCCCGCCTGGACCGACTGGCCGCCGACCGTCGCGTTCGACCGCGAGATCGCCCCCAGGACCTCCGCCATCGTCACCCCCCGGGCCTGGAGCCGGTACGGGACGACCGAGACCTGATACTCGACCGGGAACCCGCCGACGCTCGCGACCTCGGCCACGCCCCGGACCGACGCGAGTTGCGGCCGGATGGACCAGTCCTGGAGCGACCGGAGGCGGCCGGCATCGAGCCCGCCCCCCTCGACGGCGTACCAGAAGATCTGGCCCGTCGCCGGCGAGTCGGGCCCGAGCCGGGGCACCACGCCAGGCGGAAGGCCCGCCCCGGCGACGGCCAGGCGCCCGGCCACGAGTCGGCGACCCTCGGCGACGGTCGTCGACTCGTCGAGGATGACGTGGATGAG
>JAJYDH010000225.1 GCA_021777685.1 Planctomycetota bacterium
CGTCCACGCCAGCGACGCGGCGTGGATCGCGGCGACCTGCATGAGCCGGACCGCCCGACGGACCGTCGAACGGTCGATCATCCCGACAGGGTCGCCCAGGAGCGGCCGGACCGCCGCGACGCCGCCGAGCGTCGACCGGCCGCCGAGCTGGACCCCGAGCGCCCCGGCGATCGCCGCCTCGCCCCAGGCCGCGTGAGGGCGGCGATGCTTCCGCCCGTCTCGCCAGCCGATCCGGAGCGCCGAGGCCCCGTCCTCGCCCAGCAAAGCGGCCGACAGCGCGATCAGGAGCCAGGTGATCCGGGACGGGATGAGGTTCGCGAGGTCGTCGAGGACGGCCGATGTCCCGCCCATCGGCGACCGGCGGTTGCTCCTCCGGCCGGCCCGCCGGTCCAGGATGTCGACCGCCTTGTAGGCCCAGAGCCCCGCCGGTCCGGCGACCGCCAGCCAGAAGAGAGGCGCGACGACCGCGTCATTGGCGCCCCCGCCGACCGCCTCCACGCACCGCCGGTCGAATTCGATCCGGTCCGCCAGGGACGCGTCGCGCCCGTCCAGCCTCGCCAGCTCGCGGCGTCCCGAGGCCAGGTCGGGGGCCTCGGCGGCCCGGATCGCCCCGACGCCCAGGTCGCGGATCGACAGCCCCCAGTAGACCAGCAAGGCGCGGCCAATGAGCGTTGCCGGGCCGCCCAGCTCCCCGCACAACTCGCCGGCGAGCCAGGCCACGCTCGCCACGAAGCCGACCACGAGCACCGCCAGGACGACCCCGGCCAGCCGCTCACCCCGAGGTCCGAGCCCCACCCCGGCGAGCGCGATCCGGAGCCCTCTCTCCACCGGGCCGATCAGTCGGCCGATCGCCCGGACCGGGTGCGGCCAGCGGCCCGGATGGCCGATCGCCAGGTCGAGCGCCACCCCGAGCGGGATCGCCCCCAGGGCCCAGGAGTTCGCGTGGACCTCCTGGATCAGCGTGGCCATGTAAAATATATCCACATTGTTGCGATTGATCGCTTTGAACGTCGTCGATTTCGCTTTTCGATCTCCATGAATGCGAGTATAATGTAACCTGCCCAAAAAGGGGAATCGAGAGGCCGTTCACACGCCGAATCCTCGCCACAAACCCTTTGAGGATCAGGGAAATGGACGAAGAGAAACTGGCGCCGAGTCCGAATCCGTCTCGGGCGTTCACCGAGGCCGAGATCGTGGTCCTGGACGGCATTCAGGCCATCCGGAAGCGGCCCGGGATGTACATCGGCTCGGCCGACGCGATGGGCCTTCGCGTGATGCTCCTGGACCTCGTCGACCTGGCCGTCGAGTGCGCCTCGGGTGGCCTCGGCCGCTCGGTCTCGGTCGAGATCCACGACGACCGCTCGGTGACGGTCCGGGCCGACGGGGCGGGCTTCCCGGTCGGGGAGATTTCCGCCCTGGAGCCGGACATGACCACCGTTTACGGATGCTCGGGCCGATGGCGGTACGGCCTGGCGGCCTTCAACGCCCTGTCGGAATCCGCGGAGGCCCGGCTCCGGCGGGATGGCATCCTCTGGAGGCAGCGGTTCGCGAAGGGCAAGGCGGCCTCGCCCGTCGAATCCCTGGGGCCGACCCGAGAGGCCGGCGCGTCGTTGACCTTCCGGGCCGACCCGGAGATCTTCGGCGAGTCGGCCTTCGAGGCCGCGCCGATCGCGGCGAGGCTCGGCGAGCTGGCCGCGCTCAACCCCGAGGTTCGCTTCGAATTCCGCGACGACCGGACCGGCCTGGCCGACTCGTGGGAACGCCGGGCGGGGCTGGTCGACCTCGTCCGCGAGATCAACCGGGGGCGAGAGCCGATCCACGAGCCGATCGCGTTCAAGGGCCGGTGCGGCAAGGCCGAGCTGGGCGTCGCCTTCCAGTATCACGGCGGATACGAGACGGACCTCCGGGCGTTCGCCAACCTGACCAGGATGGACGAGATGCTCACCAACGACGCCCGGCCCGTCCGCAACGGACGATCGAGGCACGTCATCGGCTTCCTGAGGGCGCTCCGGCAGTCGATCCGGCCTTCGACCGGATGGAGGAGCCCACCCGTGCCGAAGGAGCACCTCCTGGACGGCCTCACGGCCGTGCTCTCCATTCGCCTGGACGAGCCGATGTTCGAGGGCTCCTGCCGGAGCAGGCTGGGCAACCCCGAGGCGGAGGCGGTCGCGTTCTCGGTCGCATTCCTCCGCCTGTCGGCGTACTTCGACGAGCACCCCGAGGTCGCCCGGCGACTCCGCGAGAAGATCTCGGCCGAGGTCTGACCTCTGGCCGTCACCCCGGCGGCTCGGATTGGAGGATGGCGGCCAGCTCCGTCACGAGCCGGTCGTTATCCTCGGGGGTCCTGACGGCGACGCGGATATGCCCCCGGGTCGCGACGAGCTGGCCGGGCCCCGTCAGCAGGGCCCCGACCTCCAGCCCCGGGAAGTCCGAGCATTCGCGGACGAGGAGCCCCCGGCGGGCCAGGGCCTCCTGGAGCCGGGGCGAGTCCCAGTCGGTCTGGGTCAGGCTGACGAGCAGGAAGTTGGGCAGGGGGGCCGAGCCCGGACGCTCGCGATCGGGCCAGGCCGGGCGGAGGCCGGGAATCTCCCAGAGCCGTCCGAGGAGCCGGGCCGACTCGCTCGCGACATGCTCCACGGTCCGCCCGGCATGCTCCCGGTCGTCGAGCGCCGCGAGGGCGGCGGCCTCGGCGGGCGCGGAGACGGTCCACGGGTCCTGGAACTGGCGGAGCCTGGCGACCATGTCGGGCGGGGCGATCGCGTAGCCCACCCGGAGCCCCGGTATCGCGTGGAAGCCGGAGAACGACCGCAGGACCAGCAGGTTGTCGCGCGAGACCACCGAGCCGACGAGCGTCCGGTCGGCCTCGTCGGGGAGGAACGGCAAATAACCCTCGTCGACGATCGTCAGCAGGCCGAGGGTCCGGTCGACGAACTCCGTCAGGGTCGATCGGTCCCAGACGCGGCCGGTCGGGTTGTTGGGGTGGCCTGTCCAGAAGATCCCGTTCGCCTCGACGGGGAGGACGTCCTGCTCCCAGCCGAGGACGTGCTCGCCCCAGACCTTGGCCCGAAGCTCATTGCTGGCCGAGACCCGGCGGTATTCGCCGTAACTCGGGTCGACGAAATGGGAGAGAGGTCGGGAGGGGTCGCCCAGCGACTGGGCGTGGAAGGCCAGGACCTCGCGGAGCGACTGGCCGATCAGCCCGATCAGCTCCGTCGACCCGGCCCCGACGATCACCCGGTCGGCCGGCACGCCGTGATGCTCCGCGATCCGCTCCACCAGCCTCGGGCATCCGGGCTCGGGATAGCGGCCGGCGGCCTCGACGGCCCGGCGAGCGGCCTCGATCGCGCCCGACGGCGGCCCGAGGGGGTTGAGGTTCGTCGAGAAGTCGACCAGCGGGGCATCGCCGAGGCCGAGCCGGCGACGGATGCCCGACACGTCGCCGCCGTGGTGGATCGGGAATCTCACGTGGGGATGCCTCGGGGCCGGTTCGTGACGTCAGCGATGCCCGGCCTCGGATCTCGCGAGGATCGGCCCCGCCTTGGCCCTGGCGAACGCCGCCTTCAGGGCCGCCGGCAGTTCGGGATACTGAAAGCGATAGCCGAGTTCCAGAGCCCGGGCGGGCAGGACCTTCTGGCCCCGGGTGATCGCCTGCGCGACCTCGCCGAGCATCAATTCGATCAGGAAGTCGGGCGGGCCGATCGGCAGGAACGGCCGGTGGAGCACCTTCGCCAGCTCCTTCGAGAAGTCGACGTTCCGCGCGGGGTTGGGCGCGGTGCCGTTGATCGGACCGCGGGCCTCGGGGTTGTCGAGCGCCATCAGGAACAGGCCGAGGATGTCGTCCGCGTGGATCCAGCTCATCCACTGCTGGCCCTTGCCGGGGCCCAGGGCATGGCCGCCGTTGCCCACGGGCGAGGCCCCGCCCCACTTGAAGATCGGGGCCATCACGCCGAGCGCCCCCTCTCCTTTGGCGAGGACAACGCCCGTCCTGATCGTCGCGAGCCGGACGCCCAGCGGCTCGACCTGGCGGGCGGCGTCCTCCAGCTCTCGGCAGACGACGGCGAGGAAGTCCGAGCCCGAGGGGCTCGACTCGGTCAGGTCCTGGTCGTCGTGGGCCCCGTAATAGCCGATGGCCGAACCCTGGACGAGCACCCCGGGGCGCGCCCGGGCCGATCGGATCGCGTCGACGACGTGCTCGGCCCCGTAGACCCGGCTGTCGCGGATCTGCCGCTTGACCTCGGCGTTCCAGCGGCCCGAGAAGACGTTCTGCCCGGCCAGGTTGACGACCGCGTCCGTGCCGTCGACCGCCTCCTGCCAGGTCCCTTCCTTCGAGGGGTCGCCCTGGACCACATTGACCCCGCGCAAGGTCGGGTCGCGCCGGGTCTCGTCCGCCTTGCGCGACAGGATGATCGGGGTGTCGCCCCGCTCGATCAGCTTCCTGACCAGCCGACGGCCGATCATGCCGGTCCCGCCGGTGATGAAGACGCGCATGAGAGGACGACCCACGGTTGGCGACGACAATGCGACAGGGCCCGTGACACCCAGATATCTTCGGCGCGGCCGATCGCGACGTCAAGGCGGCGCCGGGCCGGGCGAAGGGTCGGCATCGGTCGGGCTCTTGATCGGCCGGAGATTCTCGGAGACGACATGCAATCTTCATCCCCTTCGACCGAATACCTGATACGCCACCGAATTACGCCCGAAGAAATCGTCGAGGCGGCCGGCAACCGATTGGATTGGAGCCCCGGAAATGCTATGTTCCATTGCTCGCGGCGGGAGGTCGGCGACGCCGGGCGCCCGGGATGAAGCTCGCCGCGGCCGGCTCGGCCCGTCGGCACGGTCCGATTCCCCCCTCTTCCGAGATCTTCGGATCGCGACCGCGACGGTTTCCGGCACCGGGGAGTCCTTGCCACGATGAACCCCAGAGTCCGCAACTTGTTCGACATCAAGCGCCTCAACGGCTACAAGCGGCCCAGCCCCCTGATCCTCGTCAACGGCCTGGCCGAGCAATCCGAGAGCTGGTTCGCCAATCGGAGGCACCTGTCCCGCCATTTCGACGTGAAGGTGCCCGAGATCCTCGTCTACGACGGCGACTCGCTCCACCGCCACATCGACGCCGGGGGCGAGGTCACGGTCGACTACCTGGCCGATCGCCTGGCGGTCTACCTCGCCGAGTTCGTCCAGCGCCCGCCCTATCACCTGGTCGGCTCCAGCCTGGGCGGGCAGATCTGCCTGACCCTCGCCGCCCGCCATCCCGAGCTCGTCTCCAAGCTCGTGCTCATCTGCCCGTCCGGCGTTTACGGCGACGAGCACCTGCCGATGATGGACGGCGTCCGCCGGAGCGATTACGACTCGCTGGTCAAGTCCGTCTTCCATCGACGGTCGCACCTCGCCACCGGGTCGCTCGTCGACGCGATCGAGGCGAAGTTTCAGAGCCGGAAGTGGAAGAAGGGCGTCCTCCGGACCCTCCGGGGGACGGTCGGCCATTCGGTCGCCCCGCTCCTCGAAGTCGTCCCGCACCCGACCCTGCTGATCTGGGGCTCCGACGACCGCGTCCTCTCCGACGTCGCCGGCTCGATCCGGGCGGCCGGGCGGATGCTCAAGGGCCGGCAAGTCGTGATCCCCAAGTGCGGCCACGCCCCGCAGATCGAGAAGTCGCGCCTGGTCAACACCCTCGTCACCCGGTTCCTCCGCGACCGGCTCAGGTCGGTCCCCCCCGCGCTCGACCCCGCCCGGTTCCTGAACAAGGACGCCCATCCGACGCCCTCCAAGGTCGCCATCCCCCGGGGCTGAATCCCAAGTTCGGGAATTTTCCTCTCTTCCTCCCCTCTCCCTCCGGGAGAGGGGCCGGGGGTGAGGGTCGTGGCATCGCCGGTGGCCCGGTATGAAGGCTCGCGGGAATGCCGCTCGTCCGGCGGGAGAGGGTGTCAGATCCGCGAATCCCCATGTCATGATTGAAGGCACGATGAGCGACTTCTCCCTGTTCTTCGGCAAGTTCCTCCGCCACGGCACCAAGATCGCCAGCCTGGCGCCGAGCAGCCCCTGGCTCTCGCGGGCCACCGTCGGCAACGTCGACTGGGCGAAGGCCAACGTCGTGGTCGAGCTGGGCGCCGGGACCGGGCCGATCACCCGGGCCATCGCCGAGCGGGCCCGGCCCGAGACCCGCGTCGTCGTCCTCGAACGCGACGCCGACTTCGCGAAGATCCTCCGCGAGAGGTTCGCGCACCGGGCGAACTTCGACGTCATCGAGGGGGACGTCCGCGACCTCTCCGCGATGCTCTCCGACCGAGGGATCGGCCGGGTCGATCACGTCATCTCCGGCCTGCCCGTCCCCTCGTTCCCGAAGGACCTCCAGCTCGCCCTCTTCCGGGTCGTCCGCGACGTCCTCGAAACCGGCGGGACGTACAACCAGATCACCGAGATCCCCTGGGTCTATCAGGGGCTCTACCGGCGGTTCTTCGACGAGGTCCGCTTCGTCTTCGAGCCCCGGAACTTCCCACCAGCCGGGGCCTACTACTGCCGGGGCCCCAAGGAACCGGCCTGAATGCCCGCCTCCTCTCCGCTGGCCCGAGTCGCCGGCGCCTCGCCCGTCCGCCTGGCCGTCAACCGGGGGTTCCACGCCTACGCCCGCCGACGGACCCGCAAGCTCGCCTGGGCCGACCCGGTCGAGGTCCAGCGCCGGGGGCTCCTCCGGCTGGTCCGCGCCGCCCGGTCGACCCGGTTCGGCGTCGACCACGGCTTCGAGTCGATCCGCTCGGTCGCCGACTTCCAGTCCCGCGTGCCGATCCGGACCTATGAGGCCCTCTGGGACGCCTACCTCAAGGGCCATTATCCCCGGTTCGACGACCTCACCTGGCCGGGCCGGATTCCCTACCTGGCCCTGACCAGCGGGACCACGCAGGGGGCGACCAAGTACATCCCCGTCTCGTGGGAGATGGTCGCGTCGAACCGGAAGGCGGCCAAGACGATGGTCGCCTATCATCTGGCGAGCCGGCCGAAATCGCAACTCTTCCGGGGCAAGGTCTTCTTCCTGGGCGGCTCGACGAACCTGGAGCGCCCGGCCGAGGGCGTCCGCCAGGGGGACCTGAGCGGGATCGCGGCCGAGGAGGCGGGCGAATTGCTCCGCCCGTACACGTTCCCCCCGCTCGACCTCGCCCTCGAAACCGACTGGGACCGCAAGCTCGGGCTGCTCGCCGAGCGGTCCGTCCGCGAGCCGATCACCCTCATCGGCGGCGTCCCGAGCTGGCTGCTCGCCCTCTTCGGCCGGATGCTCGACCTGACCGGCAAGTCGACCATCGCCGAGGTCTGGCCGGGCCTGGAGCTGGTGGTCCACGGCGGGGTCAAGTTCGACCCCTACCGGAGCTCGTTCGACGCGATCCTGGGCGACCCCAAGATCCGGCTCCAGGAGACGTACCCCTGCTCCGAGGGGTTCATCGCCTTCGGCGACCCCGACACCGGCCTCCTCCGCCTGGTCTACGACCACGGCCTGTTCTTCGAGTTCGTGCCGGTCGACGAGCTGGACTCGCCCGCCCCGACGAGGCACTGGCTGGGCAACGTCCAGGCGGGGGTGAACTACGCGATCGTGGTCTCAACATGCGCCGGGCTCTGGTCGCACGTCATCGGCGACACGGTCCGGTTCGAGTCGACCGACCCTCCGTTGCTGACCTTCACCGGCCGGACGAAGTACACGCTGTCGGCCTTCGGCGAGCACCTGATCAGCGAGGAGGTCGAAGGCGCGATCGCCCTCGCCTCCCGGGCGACGGGGGCGGCCGTCCGCGAGTGGCACGTCGGGCCTGTCTTCCACGGCGCCCTGGGCCACCATCAATACGTCGTCGAGTTCCTCCGGGAGCCCGACGACCTGGCGAGCTTCCGCCTGGCCCTCGACGCCGACCTTTCCCGCCGGAACGCCGACTACCTGGCCCACCGGGCCGAAGGGGTCGGCCTGCCCCTGCCCGCGCTGGTCGTCGCCCGCCCCGGCGGCTTCGACGCCTGGATGCGGTCGAAGGGGAAGCTCGGCGGCCAGCACAAGGTCCCGAGGATGGACAACACCGGGACATTGACGGCGCAGATGGTCGGGATGCTCCGCGAGTCGGGCCTGGTCGACCGCGAGCTGGCCGAGGGCGGGGCCTGACGGCTGGACCGCCGCAAAGCGAACCCGGGGCGAGCCGGCCCGGAACCTTTCCTGTCTGACCCCGAGACCCTCCCTGATCCTCCTATCTGCTGAAAACACGGTTCGACAGCGTCAAAGAGTCGTGTTGAACCGACCCGAAAACGCTCCTCATTTTGTGATCCTGCTGTCGAACGGCGCGGTGGGCCGCGTTTGCCAGACGGCAAAAGCCGTGAGCAAGGCGAGGAGGAGGACGGCGATGGGGATCACGGGCGGCTTGATTCCCAGGGGCAGGACGCCGGAAGGCACGGCGGGCTGCAGGTGGACATAGATCGCCGTGCACATCTCGGCAACGAGCATCAAGCAGGCGATCAGGAGAAGCTGCTCTCTGCGATTGGTGGATAACGATCTCCAGAGCCAGGGCAGCAGGAAGAGGAACCCGGTGACCATCTCCCCGACTTTCCCCGCGAGAATCGACGCTTGGGGCAGATGACTCTGCTGGATTTGGACTTCAAACCATCCGGAAAATGGCTGGAGGAATTTAAGAATTCCAAACATGAACATGAGAACGCCCAGGACAAGAGATAAAATCATGCTGAGTCGATGCATCTTGCTCCTCCACTGAAGATATCGATTCGCCTTCTCGGCGCCAGACCACGGCATCCTTGGAATTGGCCCGGTTCCAGGGTTGATCGCCCGGATTTTTGGCTTCCCCCTTGGATTTCCCCCGACCGTGAGGAAGCGAAAAGGGGTCAGAAGCGAAAAGGGGTCAGGAGCCGATCCCGGACGGAAGCGAAAAGGGGTCAGGAGCCGATCCCGGACGGCCGGGCGTCATCGACGCTTCTTGCCGCAGCAGAACTTGTACTTCTCCCCGCTGTTGCACGGACAGGGGGCGTAACGGTCCGTCCCGGGGTACGCCTCGGCGGCCCCCGTCGCCCCCGTCGCCCCCGTCGCCCCCGGCCGATCCCAGGGCGAGAAGCCGGCTGGAGTCGCGGCCGTGGAGCCCCTCCGGTGCATCCGCGGGAACATCTCCTCATGTCGCCGGATCATGGGGTTGACGACGGAAGCCACGAAGTCCTCGAATTCGTCGTCATTCATGCGAAGTTCGGGCCGCAACTTGACGAGCATCGCGGCCCGCTCGTCCTCCCCCATCAGCGCGAGGTTGTAGCAGAGCTGGCCCATCGACAACGCGTGGTTCAACTGCTCGGTCGAGCCGTCGGTCTGGTCGATCAGCGGCTGTGCGAAGGCCACAAATCCATCCGCGAGCGCGCCCATGTCCGCCCTCCGCTCGTTTCCCGGGATGATCGTCCGACCGCGCCGGGAGGAAAGGTCCCGGGGCCGATCGCGGTCAGGAGCCAGGATCGTCACGATTGAGATTTTTGATCAAACAGGGCGGTGATCCCGCCGCCCCCGATGTCTTGAGCTTGTTGTCCCTTCACGCGGAAGTCAAGCCGCGAGGGCCGGCCGGCAGGATCGATCTGTTCTTCACATGGAGCGAGCGGCTGGTCCGGGCAAGCCCCAATACCG
>JAJYDH010000226.1 GCA_021777685.1 Planctomycetota bacterium
ATATCGGAGGGCGTCCCCGGCCGATCGTCGACCGGCCCGACCCCCTCCCGACCCTCTCCCATCGACGAGCACCGGCATGACACGCACCTCGCGCGGCCTCCTCATCGTCGGCCTGACGGCGGCGGCGCTGGCGATCGCGGCGGCCTCGACCCTGGTCTTCTCGCCCAGACTCCGCGACTCCCTGACCGAGGCCGTCTATGACGTCGACGTCGTCTACGCCACGGACTACTCGACGCCGAAGGACGACGACACCCTGCTGGTCGACGACCGCCTGGACGACAAGAAGACGACCTTCGACCCGGCCCTGGTCGACAGCCGGCCGCTCCACGGGTGGTCGCTCAACGCCAGCGACGCGGCCATCAGGCTCGACGTGCCGATCATCAGGCCGGACGACGAGCCCGAGCTGCTCGTCCTCCACCCCAGCTACTCGGCCGCCGTCAAGGCGGCCAGGGGGCCGGTACTCCCCTCGGTCAACATGATCGACGGCAAGGCCAAGCAGTTCGACGACGGCCTCTACGCCGCGATCGACCAGGCGTACTTCCTGGGCCACGGCGAGGCGATGAAGTCCCACCTCAAGCTCATCCGCCGGATCTTCGAGAAGGTCGGCAAGGGCACCCCCGCCGCCGATTATCTCGCCGCCGGCCTGAGCCTGGGGGGCGAGCCGGCCGAGACGTCGCCCGGGACGAAGGCGATGGCGAGCGCCTTCCTGGCGCGGGAGGTCTGGTCGAAGCCGATCGCCTTCTACACCTGGAACAAGACCCTCTCCGACTGCTTCCGGTTCCTCCGCTTCTTCGCCATGCCGATCGGCGATCCTTCCATCCCCGTCGAGATCGCCCGGGTCTTGCGCGAAGACAAGCCGCTCCGCGACGACTACGTCAAGGCTTATACGTTCTACGCCGGGCTGACCAACCCCCTGGTCGGCCGGACCCCGGCCGGCCTGATCGACGGCCCGCCCCTCGGCCCGGAAGAGCAGGTCGCGCTGTTCCCGCAATCGACCTCGCGCGAGACCGAGCTGTTCGAGAAGCTCTTCCGGCGCGGCCTGCCGACCGACGCCAACCTGATGCGCGAGCTGATCTCCGCCATCCGGTCGGGCAAGGTCGACCTCAAGCCTCCCAAGGATGGCGGCTGGTACGACCACCAGGTCTACGCGCTGGAGGCCCTGCTCCTGCCCGAGAAGGGGACGGAGTCGAACAAGCTCCTGCTCACGAAAGAATACAAGAAGCGGCTGCTCGAAGCGTTCAAGGCGCTGATGACCAAGCGTCGCGAGACGCACGCCCGCCAGGCCAAGTTCGCCGGCGCGGCGGAGCGACCCTCATTGCAGGAGCTTTCCTCCGTCCGGCCGAGGCTCCGGGTCGAGCCGAACCCGACGTACTTCCTCCGGACCGCGCGTTCCTACGCCTTCCTGGCGAACTTCCTCGAATCGACCCTCGGCGAGGAGACGCTGAAGTCGCTCAAGGGGCTCCGCGAGGGGGGCGAGCGGGGGACGGACCTCGATTCCGAGCTGAAATCGATGCGCGAGCTGTTCTACGGCCTCTACCTGCTGAGCGCCGAGGACATCGGCATGAAACCGGCATCCCTGGAGGGCGAGGGTGTCGACGCGGGGGCGGCCCGGAAGGCGGCCGAAGGCTGGCTGTCCGGGATCGCGACCGACCCGGACCTCGCGGCCGACACCCGCGTGGCGGTCCCGCTCTACTTCGACCCGCTCAAGAACACGGTGCGAACCTGGATGACGATCGGCGTCCGGCTCGCCAGGCTCGACGCCCGCTACGCCCGGGCGCCGAGCGTCCGGCCCGCCGACGGGTCGGCCGACTGGAAGCCGGTCGAATCGCACAAGCTCGACTCGACCGAGTACGTCATCCCGGTCGATGAGTTCGCCGAGGTCGAGCTGAAAGGCGGCCGGGTCCTCGACCGGGCCGAGCTTCGAGCGGCCTGCGACCGGCTGAAGTCGAAAGAGAAGATCGTCGAGGCGCTGGGGAAGTGATTCATGGCCGAGCAAGATTCCGACGAGATCGCGATCCGGGTCCGCTACGCCGAGACGGACCGGATGGGCCTTTTGCACCACGCGAATTACTTCGTCTACTTCGAGCAGGGGCGGACCGAGCTGCTCCGCAAGCGGGGGCTGACCTACCGCGACATGGAGGACGCCGGGCACCTGCTGGTGATCGTCGACCTCGGGTGCAAATATAAAAAGCCGGCCTATTACGACGACCTGCTCACCCTCCGGACCACGGTCGAGCGGGTCACGCTGGTCAAGATCGTCCACAAGTTCGAGGTCTTCCGCGACGGGGTGCTCCTGGCCGAGGGGCACTCGACGCTCGCCTGCGTCGACCGCGAGGGCCGGCCGCAGGCGCTCCCGGACACGCTGAAGTGAGGTGAGCCGACGAAATCGACGATCGTTCGAATGTAATCTTTCTCCCCTCTCCCTTTGGGAGAGGGGCCGGGGGTGAGGGGCGTCGCATCACGAGCGGGCCGGAAGCGCAGCCCTGTCCGATCGTCACTCGACCGGCGACGACCCTCACCCCGGCCCTCTCCCAAAGGGAGAGGGAGGCAAAAGTTGCGCGTCTGTCAAAGATGCGGACAACTGAGCATCACGCCCCCTCGACCGTCCCGCCGAAGAACGACTCGGCTTCGGCGACGACGGCGTCGAGGGTCGCCACGGCCTCCTCGTCGGGGATTCCCATCAGCTCCCGGGCGAGGTCGAGCTTTCGGTGCTCGGCCTCGGTGACGACCCGGTCGGCGACGGCCCGGCGGACCAGCATCGCGAATTCGTTGCGGAACCGGAGGACGACCCAGTCGGGCTCGAACCCCATCGACCGGGCCTCGGCGGCCAGGTCATCCCACTCGGCCCGGGTCTCGGGCAGCCCCTCGATCACCCGCCTGAGCTTCCGGGCCCACTGCGCGCGGTCGTAGGTCCCGGAGTCGAACGGCGTCCCCTCGGCGATCGGCAGCGTGTCCGGGTCGACGCCCAGGAACCGGGCCTCGACCTCTCGCGAGGTGGGCCCAGGAACCGTCCCGCCGCCCAGCGACCGTCGCAACGCATCGAAGAATCCCATCGTCTACCTCTCGGGGCTCGCGTTCGGGGGTGTCGAAGGAGGGGGGATCAGGGCTTCTTCGGGGTTCCGGCCGCCGGCTTCGAAGCGTCCTTGGCCTTCGCGGCGGCGTGCTCGTAGGCGGCCCGGGCGACCTCGGCGCAGAGGCGGGTGCCCGCGTTGTCGGTGATCCAGCGCTTGTCCTCGTTGTCGTCGGTCAGCACGCAGACGGCGACCGGCCCGCCGGGCGTGACCATGACCCCGGCCATCGTCTTGGCGGCGTCGAGGCTGCCGGTCTTGAAGGCGACCTTGGTGCCGGGCGGCAGGAAACGCGAGAACTTGTCCTTATCGTCGCACGCTTCCATGTGCTTGAACATCGCGGCGCTGGCCTCGGGGCTCACCAGGTCCTTCTTGTAGAGGGCCTCGCAGAGCCGGACCATCTCACCGGCGGTGGTGCTGCCGATCCCGAATTTCTTGCTCCGCTCGGGGAAGGCCGAGGTGTCCCGGCGGAAGATCTTGGAGTGGGCCTTCGTGTTGGGGTAGCCCATCTTCTCCATCGTCTGGGCGGTCGACGGGATGCCGATCTCCTCCAGGACCAGGTTCGTGGCCGTGTTGTCCGAGTAGACGATCATCAGGTGGACCGCGTCGCGGAGCGGGAACGTCGCGCCTTCGGAGAAGTGAGCGGTGAGGATGCCCGAGCCGGGCACCTTGTCCCCCTTCTTGAGCGTGACCGGCTTGTCCAGGTCGACCTGCTTCTCGGCCGCCTGGCGATAGGTCTCGATCATGATCGGGAACTTGATCAGGCTGGCCGTGACCATCGGCTCGTCGGCGTGGTAGGCGAACGACTCGCCCGTCTCCAGGTTCTTGATCGCCACGGCCACCTTGCCCTTGTGCGCCTGGATCAGCGGCGTGATCCGCGATTCCAGCGTCTCCTCGCCCCTGGCCGGGGGCGAGCCCGCCCCGAGACCGGCCATCGCGACCAGGAAGGCGACCCGCGACTTCGACAATGTCATGGATAGTATCCGGCGGCCCGTCGGTATAATGTCGATCGACCGGGCCCCCGGCCCGATCGATCGGAGAGTCGACATCCCGGATTGTCCCAGGTCGGACACCCCCCGCCAACTGGATTCCCCCGCGAATGGACCGGTCGATGGACCTGATCCTCGCCAGCACCTCGCCCTACCGCCGGGCGCTCCTGGAGCGCCTCGGCGTCCCGTTCCGCAGCGTCGCGCCCCCCGTCGACGAGGAAGCCCTCAAGGCGGAACTGGCCGGTGCCGCGCCTCGCGAGCTGGCCGAGCGGCTGGCGATCACCAAGGCCGCCGCCATCGGGGCGATCGAGCCCGACGCCATCGTGATCGGCGGCGACCAGCTCGTCGCCCTCGACGGCTCGATCCTGGGCAAGCCGGGCACGGTCGAGCGGGCCGTAGCCCAGCTCGAGGCCATGTCCGGCCGCTCTCACCTGCTCATCACGGCGCTGGCCGTCCGGCACGGCGAGAAATCATACGCCCACACCGACGTAACGACGCTAACGCTACGCCCCCTGACGCCCGATCAGATCCGCCGCTACGTCGAGGCCGATCGGCCGCTCGACTGTGCGGGGAGCTACAAGCTGGAAGCGCGAGGGATAGCGCTGTTCGAGCGGATCGAATCCGACGACCACTCGGCGATCGTCGGGATGCCTTTGATCGCGCTGACGACCATCCTCCGGACGCTCGGCTTCGAGATCCCATGACGCTTTCCGATTTTCACAAACATCGCCAGATTTGACGACACCAGGCATTTTTAAAGAAACCAATCGATTACTTTCTCGTCAACTTGAGAAACAACCCCCCCGTACCATTCGCCTTTGTTCGATCTACAGCGGTTCACATTCATAAAACGCACGGTCGCTCCTGGTAGGGTACGGCCTGCCCTGCCGAACGGGCCGAGGACGGCAGGGCAAGCGCTATCCTACGTGTGCCATCCGCTCGTGATCCGCTGTAGTAAGCGTCCAAATCGAATCAGTTCAACAGCCCTACAGCAGATCATACTCGCGATGCGCCCGGTCGCTCCTTGTAGGGTAGGGCCTGCCCTGCCTTTCCGACCAATCCGGCAGGGCAAGCCCTACCCTACTTCTACTGTCACGGATTTTTGTTTTCTCATGATGTCTTTCGACTCATGATGCGCGACCTAGACCTGCCATCCAGTCGAGGGGTGTCACGCCGGGATCGCCTCGTGGACAGCCCCCTGGCGTCCGGATGCACCGATGTTTTCGGGCCCTCCCGCGAATGGCCCGCACAAGACCGGGATGAGCTTCGAAGAAAGGCCTGATGCCAGCTGGACTTGAGGAGAAGTTCCGGCCGGTCATGGCCTATCGTTTGCGTGATAGTCAGGACAATCATCGGGTTCGAACGAATCCCCGGGAGAGACTGCCATGCGTCGTCACATCATCTGGTTCGTTGCCGCGAGCGTCCTGTTGCCCCTGACCTTCGGGGTAGCCCCCGCCCTCGCCCACGGCGGCGGTGGTGGTGGCGGACATGGCGGGGGCGGACACGGCGGAGGCGGGGGCGGACACATGGGCGGAGGCGGCGGATATCACGGGGGCGGAGGCGGCGGATATCGCGGGGGCGGAGGCGGAGGCGCTTTCCGTGGCAGCTCGGCCATGCGGGCCCCTGCGATGAGGGCGCCGGCCATGCGGGCCCCCTCGATGGCCATGAGGGCGCCGGCCATGCGGGCCCCCTCGATGGCCATGAGGCCGGGGGCCACGGGTATGGGCGCGGGACGGGCCGGATTCGCCGCAAGGGCGCCGATGAATATGGCGAGAGGGGCGGGCCGGAGCTTCGGCAACACCGGATTCGCCAACAACCGGGGCTTCGGCAACACCGGCTTCGCCAACCGGGGCATCGGGAATACCGGCTTCGCAAATCGAGGCATCGGGAATACCGGCTTCGCCAATAACCGGAGCTTCGGCAATCAGGGGGTGATCGGCGGGAACCGGGTCAATCACTTCAACCAGACAAACCTCGTCGCGAATCGCGGCAGTTTCTACCGAGGTGGCAACGGCGGCTACGGTAACGGCGGATACCGCAGTTACGGCGGCTACGGGCGCGGCTACGGCGGCTACGGGCGCGGCGGATATGGCCTGGGCGGCTACGGGCTTGGGTACGGCGGCCTGGGCGGTTACGGGTTCGGCGGAGGAGGATTTGGCCTCGGCCTTCTCCTCGGCTACGGGCTCGGCGGCTTCGGCGGCCTGGGTGGCTACGGCGGGTACGGTGGCTACGGTGGCTACGGCGGCGGGTACGGTGGCTACGGCGGCGGGTACAGCAACGTTGCCTATTCCGACTGGGGTTATCCCGGCTATGGTGCGTCGTACGGCTCCGGGGGCTATGCGAACCCCTATGTCACGACCGGCTACGCGACCACGCCTTACGACTACTCGCAGGCGATCAGCACCGTCGCCGCCGCACCATCGCAGTCGAGCGAGGATCAGTCGCTGGCCCTCTTCGGCCAGGCTCGCGAGTCGTTCAGGAGCGGGGATGTCACGCTCGCCTTGCAACAGGCGGACGCGGCGCTGGTGCAGAACCCCAACGACGCGTCGTTGCACGAGTTCCGGGCCCTCTGCCTCTTCGCCCTCGGGCGGTATGAGGAGGCCGCCGTGCCGCTCTACGCCGTCCTCGCGATCGGGCAGGGCTGGGATTGGGCCTCCATGATCAGCCTGTATCCGAACGTTGATGTCTACACCGCGCAGCTCCGCCGGCTGGAGGTGTTCACCAAGTCCAATCCCCAGTCGTCCGCCAGCCGATTCGTCCTGGCGTACCACTACCTGACCGAGGGCTTCAATGACGCCGCCGCGGCCCAGTTGAAGCAGGTGATCGCGATCAAGCCGAACGACCTGGTCGCGGCCAAGCTCCTCCAGTTGATGGGCGGGGCGGCGGCCGGGGCCCCCGGCGCGGACCAGCCGCCCGCGGCCCCTCAGCCGGTCGGCCCGCCGGCCGCGCTGTCCGCCCCGATCAACACCACGGTCCCCGAAGGGGCGACGATCGCCGGCACCTGGTCCGCCAGCCCGAACGCCGACACGGCCGTCTCCCTGGCGATCCAGCCGAGCGGCCAATTCCAGTGGAACCTGACCCTCAAGGGGCAGGCCAAGCAGTTCACCGGGACCTCGACCTTCGCCAACGGCATCCTGACCCTCGTCCCCGAGAACATCCCGCCCATCGTGGGCAAGGTGAGCTGGGCCGACGCGAGCCACATGACCTTCCGGGCCGTCGGCGACAACGCCCAAGCCCCCGGCCTGAGCTTCTCGAAGCAGTGAGCCGGGGCCGGGAATGGCCGATGAACGATGGCCGATCGGGAAATGCCTCCCGATCGGCCATCGTTCATTTCAGGGCACGACCGGCCCCATCCCCGCGCCCCCCATCGCCCGCTCCAGGGCCAGGCCGATCAGGTAGCCGGCGGCGGCGACCCCGAAGCCGACCAGGAACATGTCCCGGCCGCTGGCCCAGATCCCCCGGCCGGTGAAGACGCTCCTCGCCCCGCCGACGCCGAAGTGGGCGAGCATGCTGATCGTCAGCGAGATCCAGATCGCCCAGCCCGACGAGGTGAGCAGGAACGGCAGGATCGGGATGATGGCGCCGATGGCCGTCGCGGTGCCGGTGACGAGGCCGTCGCGGAGCGGGGTGACGGTCGACTCGGCGATGTCCAGCTCCTCGCGGACCTTGGTGGCCAGGGCCTTCTCGGGGTCGGCCATCAGGGCGTGGGCGGTGATCCGGGCCTGGCCGGGTTCGAGCCCCTTGGCCTCGTAGATCAGGGCCAGCTCGTCCTCTTCGAGGTCGGGCATGAGCCGGATCTCGTACCGCTCCATCTCGATGTCGTGGGCGTGGACCTCGGCCTCGCTCTTGGCGGCGAGGTAGCCGCTGGCGCCCATCGAGAGGGCGTCGGCGACCGCGCCGGCGATCCCCGAGATGATCACGAACCGGGGCGCCGCGCTGGCGCCGATGACTCCCGCGACCAGGCCGAAGTTGGCCGTCAGGCCGTCGTTGAAGCCGTAGACGACGCTCCGGAGATAGCCGCCGACCTCCGAGGAATGCCAGGGCTCGCCCGGCTTGCCGAGGATGTTGGCCAGCTCCTGCGCGTGGGTCGCCGAGTCGGCCGCGAGCACGGCGGCGGTCTCGGACGTGGAGGGGTCGGTCGCCTGCTTGGCGAGCCGGAGGTACGCCGCGACCTCGCGGCCCTCCTCGCGGAGGATCATCGGCAGGACCGCCCCCGGCCCGAGCCTCCGCGCGACCCAGGCCACCAGCCGGGCCCGGCGGGTCGGCCGGCGGTCCTCCGAGACCACGCCCCCTTGCTCGACCAGGACTTGTTCCCACCGCTCGACGTGGCGGTCCTCGACCTCGGCCAGCTTCCGGAACAGGTCGCGTCGCTTGCCGTCGGTCTCGACCGCCGCCAGCTCGCGATACAGGTACGCCGCGTCGATCTCCTCGGCGAGATAATGGCCGACGAGGCCGTCGGTCGGGGGATGGCTCAAGGCAAGGGCTCCGGGCTGCTCGCGGGCGGATCATCGAGGGTCGTCGGCGTTCCGACGACGATGGGGCATTCTACCCCCGACGCCAACCCCTTGTCGCGGCCTGATGCGGAGGGCCCGGCGGGGAGGGCAAATGACGCCGGGCGGTCGCACCCGGTCGGGTGCGACCGCCCGGGTCGCGATCGATCGATTCAGGCCGGGCCGATCAGGGGGCGTAGGTCCGGACCGAGCCCTCCTCGTCGAAGACCCGCCGGGCGTCGGCGACCTGCGACTCGGGGACGTGGGCGGAGACGAAGATGCCGCCCCGGTCGATGCCGGCGGCGTAATGCTCGGCCTCTTCCTCGGGGATGCCCGCGCCGATCAGGCCGCCGATCAGGCCGCCGGAGGCCGCGCCGATCCCGGCGCCGGTGAGGGCCGCGGCGATCGGGCCGCCGATCAGGAAGGTGCCCAGTCCCGGCAGGAGGACCGTGCTGCCGACCAGCGCGATGCCGACCAGGGCCCCGACCCCGGCGCCCGAGACGAGGCCGGCGGTCGCCCCCTCGGCGCTCAGGTCGTTGGCGCCGGTGGCGTCGGTGATCGCGGTCGCCTCGCGGGCGTCCTTCATGGCGATGCTGATCGAGTCGCGGTCGATCCCGTCGGCCATCAGGCGGTTGATGGCGCCCTCGGCCGCGTCCCTGGTGTCGAACAGTCCCACGACGGTGCGCATCGGAATTTCCCCCGGGAGAAAGGCCCCTTCCGGATGCCGGAAGGCGGTTCAGGCCGCGAAAGGTCGCGACGTGTTCGCCGGGGAAAGATGAGCAAACCCCGCGCCAATCGTTCCCCGGCTCAGATCTCGTCGGACCGCCGATCGCCCTTCTTGATGACGTCGTCCTCGTCCTCATCCTCGCCGGTGGGCAATTTGGGCAGCGTCGCCAGGTAGAGGGGGCTGACCTTGTCGAGCCAGGCGTGCGTCTTGTCGATCTTCCGGGGCGTCACCACCGCGATGAACAGCGCCCCGACGAGCGCCCCGAGGATCATCAGGGTCCCGACGCCGATCAGGGGCATCAGGTCCGAATTGAACGCCGGGGCGAAGCAGAGGGCGAAA
>JAJYDH010000227.1 GCA_021777685.1 Planctomycetota bacterium
ATCGTCAACTGCTGGAGGTAGGCCGGAAACCGTTTGAGGTACTGGTCATAGGGCAGGACGGCGACGGTCTCGGCCCCGAAGAAGTCGGCGTACCAGACGGTGAGCAGGCCCATCAGGACGGGCAGGTTCTTCTCGAAGGGGGCGGTGCGGAAGTGCTCGTCCATCGCGTGGAAGCCGGCGAGCATCGCGCGGAAGTTCTCGGGTCCGATGGCGACCATCGTCGACAGGCCGATGGCCGAGTCCATCGAGTACCGGCCGCCGACCCAGTCCCAGAAGCCGAACATGTTGGCGGTGTCGATGCCGAACTTGCCCACCTCGGCCGCGTTCGTCGAGATGGCGACGAAGTGGCTGGCGATGGCCTTCTCGTCCTTCAAGCTCGCCAGGCACCAGGCTCGGGCGGAATGGGCGTTGGTCAGGGTCTCCAGGGTCGTGAAGGTCTTGGAGGCGACCAGGAAGATCGTCTCGGCCGGGTCGAGGTCGACGACGGCCTCGGCGAAGTCGGTCCCGTCGACGTTGGAGACGAACCGGAACGTGAGGTCGCGCCGGCTGTAGTGCTTGAGGGCCTCATACGCCATCACCGGGCCGAGGTCGGAGCCGCCGATGCCGATGTTGACGACGTTCTTGATCTTCTTGCCGGTGAACCCCTTCCACTCGCCGCTCCGGACGCGGTCGGCGAAGCCGGCCATCTTGTCGAGGACCTCGTGGACGGCGGGCACGACGTCCTCGCCGTCGACGACGATCGACTCTCCCTTGGGCGCCCGGAGGGCGACGTGGAGGACGGCGCGGTCCTCGCTGACGTTGATCTTGTCGCCCCGGAACATCGCGTCGATCCGACCCTTGAGCCCGGCCTCGCCGGCGAGCTTGAGCAGGAGGCCGATCGTCTCGTCGGTGACGAGATTCTTGGAGTAGTCCAGGTAGATGCCGAGCGCCTCGGCGACGAGCCGTCCCCCGCGCCCGGGGTCCTCGGCGAAGATCTCGCGGAGGTGCCGGCCGCCGATCCGGGCGCGGTGGGCCTCGAGCGCCTTCCAGGCGGGAAGCTGGTCCGATGGGGTCATGGTCATGGTCCTGTCTTGGCCTCGGGATGGTGAGGGCCGGCCCTCCCGGCCGGGAAGGGGCCGGGGCGGGCGGGGCCGGATGCCGCGACCCGGCCGTCGCCCCCGCTCCGATCGGACTCCGCCCCGCCGACGATCGGCCCGCCTCAAGGCCGGGCGGCGAGGCCGTCGGCGTCGACGGCCCGCGAATTGTACCAGGCGCTTTTCGCGACCGCCTCAACCGGGCGGGGCAACTCCTCCGGATTCAGGATAGGACACGAAGGCCCGTCGGCCGTCATTCATCGGGCATGCCCGGCTCGTCGACATCGTCCTTGACCTTTCCCGCGGCGACCGGCCGGCGCAACGGCGGCACCAGCGCCAGCGCGACCAGGACCACCAGCGACGCGACCGCGAAGACCGGGCGATATCGCCCGCCGAAGGCCGAGACGCCCAGCGCGAAGAACCCGCCGCCGGTCACGCTCAGGTTCGTCACCGACATGAACAGGGCGCACGTCGAGGCCGGCATCCTCGGGTCGGACGCCTCCATCGCCAGGACGTAGAACAGCGCGTCGTTCCAGCCGTTGGCCAGGCCGAACGCGAAGGCCGCCGGCGCCGCAGAGGCCCAGCCCGCCACCCCCGCCTGGGCCAGCGTCGACGCCGACAGCATCGCGATCCCCAGCGCGAGCGTCCACCCCCGGCCGAGCCGCCCGATCCCGAACCCCAGCGCGATCGCCCCGGCTCCCCGGCCGAGATAACGCGCGGCCCCCAGGACGCCGACCGCCCCCTCGTCGTAGCCGAGATGGCGATAATACGGGCTCAGGTTGATCTCGACCGCGTAGCCCACGATCGCGTAGAGCGTGCCGAACGCCAGGAGGACCAGCGACCTCGGCCGGACCAGGACCCCCAGCGCCTCCCAGCGGAACGGCTCGGCCGGGCCGCGTCTCGGCGGCTCGCGGAGGACGACCTGGAGCGCCAGCGGGATCAGGCTCAGGCCGACGACCGCCCAGATCACGGCGTCGCCCCGCCCCGGCCCGTTGCCCGTCCGCTTCAGCCAGTAGCCGAAGCCGACCGAGGTCGCCATCGCGGCGAAGAAGCGGGCGGCGACCAGCCCCCCCTGGAGCCGGGGCCGGTCGTCGACGGTCGTCGAGTCGAGGATCATCCCGTCCGTCGCCGTGTCGTACAGCGCCAGCCCCAGGACCGCCAGGACGGCCAGGACTCCGAAGCCCGCGAGGTGCGACCCCGGATCGACCCTCGAAAGGCCGAACAGCCCGGCCGCCTGGATCGCCAGGCCGAGCACGATGAACGGCCGGCGATGCCCCAGGCCCAGCAGGTTCACCCGGTCCGACAGCGGGCCGCCCAGGAACCGGAGGACCAGCGGCAGCAACGCCAGGCTCCGGACCAGGCCGATCGTCCCGGCCGGGACCCCGGCCCGGGCCATGTACTCCTCGTTGAAGTTGAAGAAATATGAGATCACGACCCCCTGGATCGCGTAGAGCGAGCCGAAGAGGACCAGGTGCGCGAGCCCGAAACCGCCCGGTCGGCCGGCGATCGGGCCCGGGCCGGGGTCGGTATCGGGGCCCCGATCGGCGAGCTTCATGGGACGATCCTCCGGGCCGGGGCAGGGGAGGTGGGCTCGGCCGGCCTCCGGCCTGCGGGGAAGATCCCAGATGGGCGGGCCCGGGGCAAGGGCCCGCCGCCTGCCGCCGTCCGGGCGGTGGACATGGGCGAAGATGGCGATTTTCCGGCAGCGCCTCCTTCATGAATTCGCGTGGAAGGGTCTGCATGAGTTGGCACCCGCCGAATTGCGGGGCATATTCCCCATGAAGTGATCGATCGACGACGAATCGTCAGGCCATCCGTCCGCCCGGGGAAGAGTGCGGGCCGATCCGTCGTCACGACCGTCATCTAGCGACACCCTTGAGCTGAGACCGCACCGCGAACACCGTTAGATCCGGCCCCGGCAGTGGAATGGGAGAGACGGACCGACCCCTTTTGCTTCGATCATCGTTGTTCCAGGGCCGCGATCGGAAGTCGGGGCGGGTCAAAATCGACCCGTCGGCACGCGCCGATGCGTCCTCTCCCCCCAAACTCAAGGGTGCTCAACATGTCGGTCCCCTCCTGGCGTCAGCGGCCCGAAACCCCCGCGAACGACTCGCGCGGGAAGTCCCGGAAGCGGCGAGTGCATCCCGGCCGCGCGATCGTCGAGCAGCTCGAGACCCGCCAGCTCCTCACCTTCTCCGCGAGCCTGGCCGGCTCGACGGCGACGTTCACGGTCGGCAATACCACCGACGCGATCACCTTCTCCCAGTCCGGTGGCCTGCTCGATCACGGCCCGTTGACCGCCCCCGCCGGCCAGACGTTCGCCAGCGACTTCGACTTCGACAGCTCGGTCCCCGGCGTCCAGACCCTCCCTGCGGCCGCCGACTCATCCGTCGTGGTGCAAGGCCCCGCGTACAGCGCGACCCTGGGGACCCCCACGGCCCCAGCGAGCACCCTCCTGGCGAGCTTCGACATTGCCGGCAATTTGCTTGGGGTCACCTCCGGTTCTTCCTTGGCGATTGACGACAGCGGCAGCGTCACCTCGAACACTTACACCGTCACGCCGCTCTCAATCGCCGGGACCGGGATCAACGTCAGCATCGGCGGGGTCTTCTCCGGCAATGGAGTGGAGTTGACGACCGGTTCTGGCACCAACACGGTGAACGTCCAAAGCGCGCCGCAATACTTCAGCCTCTCGAATCCCGCCGGGACCGATACGGTCAATATTGACGGGTTGACGCCGCTGAACCTCACCGAAGGTAGCGGGGCCACGAGCCTCGTCACGATCGACGACTCGACTGATACCTCGCCACGGAATTTCGAGATCCAGGCGAAGAGCGCGACCGAGGCGTCTTTCTTCGATACCAACCCGTACTCGCCAGTCTTCGAGCCGATTGGCTTGCCCATCGGCCCGAACGACAGTCTCACCATACTGGGCGGCCCGGGTCAGGCGCAAACGGGCAACTCCCTGACGCTGGATTTCTCGGCGGGGAATCCCGTCTCCAAGCTGTTGAACTACCACGGAGGGGGGGGGTACAACAGCCTGACCCTCCAGGGCTCGATGCCCGGTGGGCCGTTTTCCGACGAAACTTATGACGCTACCGGCCCGGGGAACGGCAGCATCAGCCTGGATTCATCGAGGATCGACTTCTCCGGCCTCAAGCCGATCGTCGACTCCACGCCTGCGACGAGCTTCACGTTCAACGATACGACCGGGACCGTTGGTCAGATCAACGTCGTCCGGTCCTCCTTGGCCCCCTCCTCCACGTTCATCTCGTCCTCGACCACCCCGCCACAATTCGAATCGATCAATTACGCCAACAAGGCGAATGCCAGGATCAACACCGGCCCCGGCGACGATGTCGTCTCCTTCGACCCGCTCGACACGAGCAATGCCCCGAATCTGCCTCCCACCACGATCGACGGCCAGGGCGGGTTGAACACCCTGAATTACAACGCCGATGCCTTGCCCATCGTCGTGAGCCCGACGGGGACGCCTGGTCAGGCGACGATCACAAGGAGCGGCGCGGGCACCTTGACCGCCCAGAATTTCCAGCGGATCAACATCGTCGACGGCCAGATCCAAGGGGTGCCGGTCCCCTCGCTGACCTTCACCCCGACGACGATCGCGGCAACTTCCGGAGTCGCCCTGACCAACGCTGTCGTCGCCAAATTCACGTCCTCGGACCTCAACGCCACGGCCGCCTCGTTCGGCTCAACGATCAGTTGGGGAGACGGGACGAAATCGGCCGGGACGATCGTTCCTGACGCGAGCGATCCGACCGTCTTCTACGTCGAGGGATCGCATACTTTCGCCTCCTCGGCCTTCCTGGCTTCGGTCGGCGTGACCGTCAGCCAGACTGTGACCGACACCTCGACCGTGCCCGGCGTGACCATCACGGAGTTTGCCGCGAGCTCGACCACGAGCACGGCCAATATTGCCGACGCCTCGCTCTCCGCCCAGGGGGCCACGCTGGCCGGCGTGGCCGGAGAGACGCTGACGCGGGCCCTGGTCGCCTCCTTCGCCGACGACACGACCGAGCAGCTTGCGTCGCCCAACTTCTTCAGCGGGACGATCTCCTGGGGCGACGGGTCCACCTCCCCGTTCAACGGCTCGAACATCACCAGCGTCGGGACCTCACCGAATGGAGTGGCCTTCCAGGTCAAGGCCGACCACACCTACGCCACATTCGGTACCTTTCCCGTCTCCGTGACGATCAACTCCGAAGGTGGGAGCTCGGCCGTCGCCCAAGGCTTGGCCATCGTGACGGATGCCCCGATCACCTTGACGCCCGCTCAGAATATCACGCTCACCGAAGGCACATCGGCCGGCATAATCGTCGCCACCCTCACGGACTCCAACCCCTCCGCGACCGCATCCGACTTCCTCGCCACGATCAACTGGGGCGATGGCCAGGCATCCGAAGGCTTCGTCTCGGCCCAGGGCGGCCCCTTCCCAGACATGTATTTCATCGGAGCAACCCACACCTATACCCGCGCAGGAAGTTATTCTGCCACCGTCTCGGTCCGCGACACAGGATTGACAGGGGGAAGTACAGCCTCCGTCGTCGTCCCCGTGACGGTCGGCGGCGCGACGCTGACCCCGGCCTTCGGAGCCGTGATCAACACCGAGACGGCGAAGGTGCCATTCACCTCCGCCGTCGGCTCATTCAACAGCGCCAACCCGTTCGCCTCGGCAACCGACTTCACCGCGTCGGTCAACTGGGGCGATGGGACTCCAGCGACTCCCGGGACCATCACCGAGGGGGCGGATGGCCAGTTCACGGTCGCCGGGTCACACACCTACAACGTCCCGTCCCTGGCGAACCATCCCTACGTTGTCTCGGTCAGCGTCCTTCAGAACGGCGAGCCCACTCCGGGGACCTTCGTCGGCGGGTCGACCGACGTCCTCGACGCCGCGCTGACGGTCCAGGGGGCGACGGTCTCGGCGGTCGAAGGCTCGCCGCTGGCCCGGGCGCTGGTCGCCAGCTTCACCTATGCCGGCGGCGCGGTGGCGACGTCGAACTTCGGCGGGACGGTCAACTGGGGCGACGGGACGACCTCGACCCTCTCGGCCGCGAACTTCACCCTGGTCCCGGCCGCGTCGAGCGGCGTCGCGACTTATGTGGTCAACGCGGGCCACACGTTCCCCTCGCAGGGGACGTTCCCGATCTCGGTCACGGTCAACTCGGGCTTCGGCAGCTCGGCCGTGGCGAGCGCAACGGCGGTCGTCTCCGACTCCCTGACGGTGAACGTCCTGCCGATCTCGACGACCCAGGGCGTGCCGTTCACCAACGGCGTCGTCGCCACGTTCAAGGACGCCGGCATCCCCGACCCGGCCTCGAAGTACTCGGCGACGATCAACTGGGGCGACGGCACGCCGATCGTCCCGGGCACGATCGTGGCCAACGCCGACGGCACGTTCAGCGTGCTCGGCTCGCACGCCTTCGCCGGGCCGGGCAGCTTGCCGGTCAGCGTCACCGTGTCGAATGACCTCTCGGGCGAGACGACGGGCACCGGGATCGCCTCGGTGAACCCCGCCCCCCTGAACCTGGTCGGCTACTTGAACCGGGCGAGCGACTCGGGCGTCTCGAACACCGACGCGATCACCAACGACCGGACGCCCAACTTCTTCGGGAGTGCCGCCCCGGGGACGATCGTCCGCCTCTACGCCATCCCCGTCGGGACCAACATCCCGGTGCCGATCGGCCAGGGGGTGACGAACGCCGCCGGGGCCTGGAGCATCACCTCGATCGCGATGGCCGACGGCCGGTACGCCATCCAGGCGATCGGGACCGACCCGGCGGGCGTCACCGCCGCGCTCGACGTGGTCCTGCCGAACCCGCTCCAGGGGCCGCTGGTGGTCGACACCGTCGCCCCCAAGGTCGAAGGTGTCCTGTTCCAGCCGCTCACCGGCCAGGTCAAGGTGACGTTCCAGGACAACTCCAGCGGGCTCGACCAGGGGCAGGTCATCAACGGGGCGAACTACACGTTCACCCGGGTGGCCACGCTTCCCGGCCAGTCCAAGCTCAAGGGCGTCAAGCTCCCCTCGGCGGATGGCTACGTGGTCACGGGGCTCTCGACGAGCCCGCAGACCGTCCCGACGGACCCGCAGACCGTCGAGGTCTCGATCGACGGCAACCGGCCGATCCGGGGCGGATTCTACCTGTTCACGATCAGGTCGGGGGGGATCGAGGACGTCGCGGGCAACGCGCTCGACGGCGAGTTCTACGGCTACTTCCCCTCGGGGAACAACCTGCCGGGCGGCAACTTCATCGCGGACCTTGACAGCGTCCACAACACGGTCCTGCCGCCCCTGGCGGTCGGCTCGACGTCCAGCCCGCTGACCCCGCCGGGGACCCTGCCCACGACGACCTTCATCCCCACGGTCAACGCCCGGGGGACGGCGGCCAAGTCCGGCAAGTTCTCGCTCGCGGTCAACAACAACCAGGCCCTCGTGCCGATCGCCGGCGAGACCTCGACCGGCAAGCTGCAACTCCAGGCGGCGAAGGTCAAGCCGGTCGTCGGCAAGGCCACGCCGCACGTCATCGCCGCGAAGCCGCACATCGCGGCGACCAAGGCGCCGAAGTCGAACGCCTGATCCGGCCCCGGCCGCGATCATGACGGACGAAGGCCCCGCGAGGCGACGCCTCGCGGGGCCTTCGCGTCGACCGGGACAGGTCGGTCACTTCGGCGAGGGCGGGTCGGGCTCGACGGCGAACCAGGGGTGCGACGCGGCGTATTCCCACTTCCGGTTCATCTGGGCGTGGAACTCGGCCTTGCGGCCCTCATCGTCGCTGTAGGGCGGCATCATCGACGTCCGGTTCGACTCGTGGACCGCCGCCTTCCTGGCGTGCTCATCCGCCCGACTCTGGTACTTCTCGCTCGTCAGGTAGAGCCAGAGGCCGGAACCGAGCGACCCGCCGCCCACGACCACGAGCGCCACGGCGATCAGGAGCCGACGAACGACCTCTTTGGAGGTTGACTGGCGCATGAATGCGTCCCCTTGCCACCGGGCCCGTAGGTTGGCAGAAATCGCGAGCTTTCCGCCGGGAGAGATTCCCGACCGCGGTCGGGTCGAGCAAACGGGACACCGCTCGATCGTAACAGACTAAGGCCAAATGTCACGGGGCGAATGACGCCCGCAAGGGCGATGATCCCCGCCGCCGGATTGTCGGCGGATCGAACACCCATCCAATCCGGCTCGGGTCGCTCGGGCTCCCCGAATTCAGAGCGGCCGGGGGCGATACGGATAGGGGAAGGGGGATCGGGGGGGATTGACGGCCCCGGCCGGCGAGCCCGGCGAGGGGCGATCGAAGCTCGACCGGGCGGGATCAAGGGCGCGAGGCCGGGCTGGCTCAAACGGGGCGACGAGGTCCGGCAGGGGCGGCGAGGGACGATGATTGAGGTCGGCCCAGCGCCGCTTCTCCCGGTCGATCGCGGCGGCCAGGCGATCCTTCTCGGTCGCGCCGGGCTCGCCGTCGGTCCGGATCTCGCGGACGTAGGCCCCGTGATCGGGATGCCTCGTCCGGATCGTCCGCATCCAGCCCTCGACGGCCCTGGGGTCGTACTCGCCCCGGGCCAGGTCATAGACCTGGTACTTGACGTCCATCGGGCGGGCCAACTCGTACCAGAACGCCACCTTGTACGCCGGGCCGACCGGCCCGGCGGGCCGGTCCCGCGCCGGCGCCGAGGACATCGCCAGGCCGAGCGAGAAAACGAACCCAATCGAGATCGGGCGAGGCATCGCGACCTCCCGCCGGGCGGAGTCCGGGCGAGGCGAGGACTTTCCCCCTTCAGTCTATGCGGCGAGGCCGAGGAATGCGATCAGTCCGCCAGTTCCTTGAGTCGGCGGATCAGGGCCAGCGCGGCCTCGGGCGAGAGCGTCGAGGGGACGACCTGCCGGAGTTCCTCCAGGAGCGGGTCGGGCAGGGCGGCGAACAGGCTGTTCTGCAAGGCCCGGCCGGTCTTGACCTTCGGGACGGGCCCGGGCTCGTGCTCGGGGACGTGCTGCTTCTCCAAAAAGGCGAGGATCTCCCGAGCCCGGGCCAGCACCGGCGCGGGCACCCCGGCGAGCCGGGCGACGTGAATCCCGTAACTCTGGTCGGCCCCGCCCGGGACGATCCGGTGGAGGAAGACGATCTCGCCGTCGGACTCGCGGACGGCGACGTTGGCGTTGCGGAGGTTTGGCTTCGTCTTTTCGAGGTCGACCAGCTCGTGGTAGTGGGTGGCGAAGAGGGTCCGGGCGGCGACGTGGTCGTGGATGTGCTCGGTGATCGCCCAGGCGAGCGAGATCCCGTCGAAGGTGCTCGTCCCCCGGCCGATCTCGTCGAGGATGACCAGGCTCCGGGGGGTCGCGTTGTTGAGGATGTTGGCCGTCTCGGTCATCTCGACCATGAACGTGCTCTGCCCGCGCCCAAGCTCGTCCGTCGCCCCGACCCGGGCGAACAGGCGGTCGACGACCCCGACCCGGGCCGACCTCGCGGGGACGAAGCTCCCCATCTGGGCGAGGATCAGATCGGAA